>JASGCG010000146.1 GCA_030054235.1 Bacteroidia bacterium | reverse complement strand
GCAACATGCCTTGGACCACCCGCCGGCTCAACGTGGCCGGCACGCCCGGATCGAGTGCCTCGAAGAGGACGTGCGCCGTCATGATGCTCGCGACGCCGGCCTGGATCGATGCCGCGAACGGCGGCAGTTCAGTCAGGCCGAGCCGCTCCATGGTGTGCGGCAGGACGGGCAGGTCGTGATGGCTGTCCTTGTTGGTGTCGCCATGCCCGGGGAAGTGCTTCGCGCACGACCCCACGCCCATGAGCTGCATCATCTGGATGAACTCGACCGCGCACGAGGACACGGTGCCCGGGTCGGTCCCGAAGGACCGTTCGCCGATCACGGGATTCGCGGGATTGCTGTCGACATCGACCACGGGAGCGAAGTCAAGATCGATGTGCACGCTGCGCAGCTCGCGCGCGATGGCGCGGCCCCAGCGGCCCGCGGCGGCAGGACCCTGGCGACCGACCTCGCGCATCGGAGGAATGGCCGTGAAGCCATCGACGAGCCGCTGCACGCGACCGCCTTCCTGATCGACGCCGATATAGACGAGCCCACGCGCCCGGCGCTTGATGTCAAGGCAGAGTTCGCGCACCTGCTCGCGCGACTGCACGTTGCGCGCAAAGAGGATCACGCCACCCACGCCGCGATCGAGCATGTCAGCCAAGGCGTCATCGACGTGGTGCCCATGGAACCCCACGCACATGCATCGTGCACAGGCCAGGCGCAGGTCCGTTGCGTCCATGTTCACAATGCTAACCTTCGGTCAGGCGCCGTGGCCGTAGGCTCGGTCCCTCCCCATGCCGCACGATGCGTTCCAGGCCCTGCAGCACGCCAACTACAGGCGCTTCGCGGTGGGCTTCATGCTCAACAGCCTGGGGCTGCACGTGCTCACCACGGCGGTGCTGTGGGACGTCTGGGAGCGCACCCACGATCCGCTCGCGCTGGGGATCACCGGGCTGTGCCGGGCCTTGCCGGTCGTGCTGCTGGCGCTGGTGGCCGGGCACGCGGCCGACCGCTTCGAGCGCACGCGGATCATCACGGTCTGCCAGGCGTGCTTCGCCGCACTGTGTGCGTCGTTCGCGTGGCTGGACCTCCATGATGCGCCCGTCTGGCAGTTCTACCTGCTGCTGGTCCTCAGTGGCTGCGTACGCGCCTTCGCTGGTCCGGCGCGCGGCTCGCTGCTGCCGCTGCTCGTGCCCCGGCGCAATCTCGAGAACGCCGTCAACTGGAACAGCGGCTTCTTCCAGGCTGCTGCCATCAGCGGTCCGATCGCCACCGGCCTGGCGATCGATTCGATCGGCTCGACGTGGCAGCTCTACCTGGTCGCAGCAGGATTGACCGCCTCGCTCGCGGTCGTGGCGCCGTTCCTTCGGCCCGAGCCTGCGCCGCGGGCGACCGAGGGCCTCACGCTGCGGTCGCTCGTCGCCGGCGCGCGGTTCATCATCGGTGAGCGCGTGGTCTTCGGTGCCCTGCTGCTGGACCTGCTGGCCGTGCTCTTCGGTGGCGCGACCGCGCTGCTGCCGATGTACGCCGACGAGATCCTGCACATCGGGCAGAAGGGATTCGCCTTCGGTGTGCTCAAGGCATCGCCCTACCTGGGTGCCCTGATCATGGCCGCGTTCCTCGCGTCGCGGCCGCCGATCCGCCGTGCCGGTCCCGCCCTGCTCTGGAGCGTTGCCGGCTTCGGTGCCTGCATGATCATCTTCGGGCTGTCGACGAGCTTCTGGGTCGCCGCGCTCGCGCTGGTCACCAGCGGTGCGCTCGATGCAATCAGCGTCACGATCCGGCACATGCTGGTGCAGACGCGCACGCCCAACGAACTGCGCGGCCGGGTGAGCGCCGTGAACACCATGTTCATCGAATGCAGCAACGAGCTCGGCAGCTTCGAGAGCGGCCTCGTCGCCCGGTGGATGGGACCGGTCTTCAGCGTGGTCTCCGGCGGTGTCGGCACGCTGGTCGTGGTCGGCATGATCGCTGCGCGCTTTCCCACGCTGCGCGGCCTGCGCGGCCTGAGTGACGACGACCCGCACGCGGGCCAGGCCGAAGGCACACGCGAAACGAGCGAAGCCGCCGGCGATACCGCCGTCCCCTGACGATCGACGCTCGTTTCCGTTGGTCCAGCGGTCTCTGTGCGGGGCAGGCCTCGTCGTCATCGGGTCCGTCCGCCGAGTCGCACACAGCCGGATGCGTCATGCGAATAGCCTGTGCACCATGCACACGCTTCTCCTCATCGCGGCACTTGGCGGCATCGAACTTCCTGCGGTGTTCACGGACCACATGGTGCTGCAGCGTGACCGGCCGATCGTGGTGTGGGGCCGGGCCACGCCCGGTGCGCAGGTCACCGTGCGCCTTGGTGAAGGCGACCCGCAGCAGGGATCGGCGGGCAGCGATGGCTCCTGGCGCGTGATGCTGCCGGCCGAGGCGGCCACGGCAACGCCGCGATCGCTCCTGGTGACCGGAGACGGCAGCGACCTGGCGATCGCGGACGTGCTCGTGGGTGACGTGTGGCTCTGTGGAGGACAGAGCAACATGGAGTGGACCGTGAACGGCAGCAGCGATCCCGACGGCGAGCGTGCGCGCGCGGCCAAGCGCTTGACGATCCGTGCGATCAAGGTTCCGCACACGCTCGCGTCGGCGCCGGCCTTCACCGCACAGGCTGCGTGGCGCACCTGCACGCCTGAGACCGTCGGTGACGTCACGGCCGTGGGCTGGACCATGGCCACCGAACTTCAGCAGGCCCTCGATGGCGTGCCGATCGGCCTGCTCGACATCAACTGGGGCGGCACGCGCATCGAACCCTGGATCGATGCCGCCACGCTCTCGAGCTGCCCCGTGACGCGTGACGCACTCGCGCGCGCCAACGACGCCGCTGCGACCGATCCCGCCAAGGCGGGCGAACGCGACCAGCGCTTTGCCGGCATGTACAACGCGATGATCGCGCCGTTCGTTCCCTTCGGGATCCGCGGCGCCATCTGGTACCAGGGTGAGAGCAACGCGGGCGAGGCCGAGGCGTATCGCACGCTCCTGCCGGCGCTCGTGTCGAGCTGGCGTCGCGCGTTCGATCGTCCGCAGATGCCGTTCGGTGTCGTGCAGCTCGCCGCCTTCATGAAGCCCAGCGACGAGCCGGCCCAAGGCGGCTGGGCTTTCCTTCGCGATGCGCAGCTCGAAGCGGCGCAACGCGATCCGAAGGTGGGCGTCGCGGTGACCATCGACGTCGGTGATGCCGACGACATCCACCCACGCAACAAGCGGGAAGTCGGTCGGCGGCTTGCGCTCTGGGCACTCGATGCCGCCTACGGTCGTGCCACGCACCCGGGTGCCGGTCCTGTGGTGTCATGTTCACCATCGAGTGCCTCGATCGATGGTGTCGTCCGACGCGGCATGATGGTCCGGTTCGATGGACTCGGCGGTGCGCTGTCGACGCGCGGCGGTGCGGCTCCTGATGGCTTCGCCGTGGCAGGCGCCGACGGTCGATTCGCGTGGGCCTCTGCACGGATCGATGCTGACGGCGTCTTCGTCTGGAGTCCAGAGGTCAGCGACCCGGTCGCCGTGCGGTACGCGTGGTCGAACAACCCGACCCGTGCCAACCTCATCGACGGCCGTGGGCTCCCGATCGGCCCGTTCCGCTCGGATCGGCCGGCGCTCGATCCGGCCTGTGCGACGTGGATCCGCACTCGATAACGCGGCCGAGGGTCCGTCGTGATCCCTCGGCCTGTGCAACCGAGCGGCTACACTGCGAACCCCTCGGGGCGTAGCTCAGTTTGGTAGAGCGCTTGCTTTGGGAGCAAGAAGTCGTCGGTTCAAATCCGGCCGCCCCGATTCGACGGCTGCGCCGCCTCATCAGGCTCCTGCGCTGCGCGCAGGACTCGCTTCGCGAGTGCGGCCTCTTGGGCCCAGAGGCCTCAAATCCGGCCGCCCCGATTCGACGGCTGCGCCGCCTCATCAGTCTCCTGCGCTGCGCGCAGGACTCGCTTCGCGAGTGCGGCCTCTTGGGCCCAGAGGCCTCAAATCCGGCCGCCCCGATTCGACGGCTGCGCCTTGATCATCTCGCTCGTCCGGAGCGACCGAGCGGTTCCGAGCTGCGCGGCCTGCGGAGTCGCGAAGGCGGCACGGTGTGCGACCATCGGAGGCGGGTGCCAGCCCCGCCGAGCGACGCAGGAGGAGCGCGCGCGGAGCCGGGTGCAGCGCGCGCGTCCGCGCGGCCGGAACCCGAGGTCGCGGGAGGACGAGCGCAAGATCCCGCCGCGAACCCCGTCGCGCAGAAAGCTCCTCGGTTACATCACTCCGAAGTCACATTCGGGGGTCAAGATTGCACGTCCCGTGGTCGAGGACCCGCACGCGATCACTTCGCCGCGGGCGCGGCGGGGACCGTGGGCGCGGCGTCCGGCGCTGCGGCTGCCTTCGCCTCGTCGGCGGTCAGCAGCGACGCCTTCGTGATCATCACGTCCTCGATCGGCACGTCGGGCATGCCGCCCTTGCGGCCGGTCTTCACGTTGCGGATCGCGTCGACCACGTCCATGCCGCCGATCACGCGGCCGAACACGGCGTAGGCCGCGCCGTCGCGCGGCATGTCCAGGCCGCCGTTGTCGACGACGTTGATGAAGAACTGGCTCGTGGCGCTGTCGGCCATGCTCGTGCGCGCCATCGAGATCGTGCCGCGCGTGTTCTTGAGGCCGTTCCTCCATTCATTCTTGATCGGGTCGCGCGTGTCCTTCTGCTTCATGTCGGGAGTGAATCCGCCGCCCTGGATCATGAAGGAGCCGATGACGCGGTGGAAGGTCGTGCCGTCGTAGTGGCCATCCTTGATGTACTGCACGAAGTTGGCCACGCTCAGCGGCGCCTTCGACTCGTTCAGCTCCAGGATGATGTCGCCCTTGCTCGTGGAGAGCTTGGCGAAGAGCAGCTTGTCGGCGGCGGGAGCGGCTGCGGCCGGGGCAGTGGGCGCGGCAGGGGCCGGCTTGGCAGCATCCTGGGCAACGGCGACGGCGGTCAGCGAAAGAACGGTGGCGAGCAGGGTGCGCATCATGGTCGGTGGGCTCCTCAGAGGTGTGGGATGGGATCCTCG
>JASGCG010000145.1 GCA_030054235.1 Bacteroidia bacterium | reverse complement strand
CGGCGCGGATCGCCGCGGCGAACTCATCGAGCTGGCCATGGCGGCGGGCATGCTGGTCTTCGAGCGTGGCACGACGTGCACGCAGGTCATCGATGGAACGGCGAAGGATGCCGCTTTCGCGGCGCGTTGCGTCGAGCACCGACTGCGCCTGGGAGGCCTTGATGCGCGCTGCGTTGAAGGACTCGCCAGCCTGGTCGGCCTCGACTTGTCCCTGCTGCAGTGCGGCCGCTGCCTCGACGGCGGCGGTCTGTGCACGGGCTGCGTCCTCGGCAAGCGCGGCAAGGCGCTCACCCGCCTCGCGCCGCTCGGTGGTGATCGTGATGCGGCGCGATTCGAGCTCGCGGCGCTCATCCACGAGCCGGGCGCGGTCGCGCTCGACTCGGGCCAGGAGCTGCTCGACGCGGTCCACCTCGAACTGCGCCTCGACGGCATCGCGCCGAGCGGTCTGCAAGGCTTCGTCCAGGCTTCGATGGCGCGCACGCGCCTGCTCGCCTTCGCTCGCCAGGGCGTTGCACTCGCCCTCGAGGCCCTCGATGCGACGGCCCAGGGCGCGCGTGGCTGCCACGAGCTCGGCCATCTCGGCGCGTCGGCTCAGCATGCCACCGACGGCAGCGTCGGCGGCACCCACGGTCACGACGCCGTGGCGGTCGATCAGGTCGCCCGAGGGCGTGACGATGCGCGCGCCGCGCAAGCCGCCTTGGGCCAGCAGAAGCGCTGCATCGAGATCGTTCACGAGCCACGTGTCGCCCAAGAGGCACTCGGCGACCTTGGTCGCATCACCAGCGGCACGCACGAAGGACAGCAGCGGTAGAGCGCCCTCGACGTCGCCGCGCTCGGTCGTGGCATGTCGCTGGATCGAGGCGGTGGCGAACGAGATGCGTCCGCGCTGCTCCTTGGCCGTCACCACCGTGGGGCGGACCGACTCGGGTGCATCGAGCAGCAGCATCTGGAGCGATTCGCCCAACGCCGCTTCCACGGCGGTGGCATGCTCTCGATCGCTCTCGAGCAAGTCGCCGAGCATGCCGCGCACGCTGGGGAAGCGATCCGGCGCGCCGAGCACGGCCTTGACCGCACCGGTCAGGCCTTCACGTGCATCCTGCATCTCACCAAGGATGCGTCGGCGGCTTTCGATGCGGGTGCGCTCGTCGCGGAGTTCAGCGAGCTCTTCGAGCATCGCTTCGCTTCGATCGTCGAAGTGCGCCGCAACACGAAGCTCCTCGGTCGCCTCGCGCTGCAGCCGTTCCTGCGCATCCTGCGCGGTCTGGCGGCGCACGATCGCCTTCACGCGGGCCAGGCGACCCGCATCGAGCTCCTCGGCGAACGGGGCTTCGCGCGCATCGAGGCGCTCGAGCTGCTCGACCAGCGATCGTTCACGCTCGTCCGCGGCCGTCGAGCGCTGGGCAGCTCGCGAGCGCTCGCGCTCCAGGCCGACGACCTGCTCGCGCAGGCGCTCATGGCGCGAGCGTGCATCGGTCAGGGTGCGGGCGATCGATGCCCGGCGTTCGCTGGCAGCGGTCGCTTCCGCTTCGGCTGACGTGACGGCGAGCTCATGGGCATTGAGCTGCTGCTCGAGCGTGCCCAGCTG
Organism: Bacteroidia bacterium; assembly: GCA_030054235.1. Lineage (GTDB taxonomy): Bacteria > Planctomycetota > Phycisphaerae > Phycisphaerales > SM1A02 > SYIB01. The sequence continues at coordinate 3,467 of JASGCG010000145.1, read as the reverse complement.
CGCCTGCACCTCGCCCATGCGCTCATCGGCCTGGGCCAGCGCCACGCGATCGGTCTCGAGATCCGCCTCGGCCCGCGCGAGTCCTTGCCGCGCCGCGTCCGCACGCTGCTGGTGCTGGCCGACCAGGCCCTGCGCCTCGATCCGCTCGCGCTCATGCGCCTGCTGCTCATGCATCACCTGATCGCGTGCCAGTTCAGCGTCGCGCTTGGCTTCCTCGGCCAGGCGGACGCGCTCGATCAAGGCATCGCGCGTGCCATCAAGCGAGGCGACGAGCGCCTCGGCCTCTGCAAGTCGCGTGCGATGCTCGTGGTAGAGGTCGAAGGCCAGGGCCGATCGGATCGCGCGGCGCCGCGTGTCGAGTTCCTGGAATCGCTTGGCCTTCTCGGCCTGTCCGCGCACGATCCGCAAGCGCCGTTCGGTGCTCGCCAGCTGCTCGCGGATCAGGATCAGGTTGCGCTCGGCGCTGTCGAGCTTGCGCTGGGCCTCGGCCTTGCGAGCGCGGAACTTCGCCACGCCAGCGGCTTCTTCGAGGATCGCGCGGCGCTCGGCGGGATTGGCTTCGAGCAGCGCGGCGACCTTGCCCTGCTCGATGATCGAGTAGGCATCGGTGCCGATCCCGGTGTCCATGAACAGCTCGCGAATGTCGCGCAGGCGCACCTTCTTGCCGTTGATCAGGTACTCGCTGCGGCCGTCGGAGTAGAGTCGGCGCGTCACCTCGACCACGTCATGGTCAACGGGGAGCGCACGATGGACGACCAGGCCGCGACGGACCTGGGCAGAACCCTCGGCCTCGCTGTCATCGATGTCCTGCTCATCCTCGATGGTCTCCATCGCCGGCGTGCTCGGGGCCACCTCGACGGAACGGTCCATGACCGGGTTGTCGAAGGTCAGCGTCACGCTGGCGCAGCCGAGGGGCTTGCGCGTGGCGCTTCCGGCGAAGATCACGTCGATCATGGCCGAGCCGCGAAGGCTCTTGGCACTGCGCTCGCCGAGCACCCACTTGATGGCATCGACGACGTTGCTCTTGCCACAGCCGTTGGGCCCGACGATGCCGATGACCGGCGCGTCGAAGGTGAACTCCGTCGTGTCGGCGAAACTCTTGAAGCCGCTCAGGGTGAGCTTGGCAAGGCGCATCTTTCGGACCTCCTGTCATCGCGCGGACCCATCCATGGGCCCGGCCGCTCACGGCACGCGACAACCACTTGCGTCAACGGGGGACAGTATCGCGGGAAGGACGCTGGGAATCAACCGGGCTGCCCACCGACGCACGGTCAAGGTCCGTTCCGGAGCCCGAGCCCGATCGCTCCTTCGCCTCGGCGGCGAGGTCCTTGTCGTCTTCCGGCACATCGAATTCGGGGCGATCGGCTTCGGCATCCTCTTCCTCGGTGCGCAGCAGCTCGGCGAGGATGCGATCCTGCTCGACCTTGAAGTCACCCTTGAAGTAACCGTCCTTCCACAGCCGGTGCAGCGTGCCGATCGCCTCGCTGTAACTCATGTTCAGGCCGGGCGATGGATACTCGGGCGACGCACGGTGGCCAAGGAAGCGCGCGAACTCCGCCAGTTCGGGCCGAACCTGCTCACGCAGGACGCCACCATCGGGTGCCTGCCAGAAGACATCGAGCAGGGGCTGGTCGTAGTCGCCCCGGACGACCAGCCTGGAGTCGAACTCCGTCAGCGTCATCGGGCGCACGACTTCGGCCTCGTCACCGAAGATCACCACGCGCGGCTGCCCGCTCTGCGTGACGTAGATCATGGGCTTCTTGCTGCCGATCGTGTTCAGCAGGTACTTGCCGTTCACGTCGACCTCGCCGATCGAGGCATCACCACGCTTGAGCAGGGCATCGAACGCCGCGAGGCGCACGTCGATGTCCGTGTCGTCGACCAACGGACGAAGACCGATGTTCACGCGGGGGTTGCCCTGCATGTTCGCCAGGAGCTTGATCGCGTCGATGCGCAGCGCCGATCCGCTGTCATTGGCCATCGTCAGCAGATGCGGCACGACCACGGGATCGTTCAGGTACGCGCCGGCTTGCAGCCCGGCAAAGCGCGGCTGCTCCTCGGCATACTCGTAGAGCGTCTGCACCGTCGGGATCGCCTTCTTGCCCAAGGCCTGCCAACGCAGGCTGGCAGCGGCGGCGGCTCCGGGATTGGCGATCAGCGCGCGCTTGACCTGCAGCGCCGTGGCCTCGATGGAGGCCATGTTGAGCGGCGTGTGGCGCACCAACTCCACGAAGTCATTCGTGCGACTGAAGTAGGTGGGGGGGATCACCACATCGACCGCTTCATCGCTGCGCCCGCGCGCGGTGTCGTCGTGCTGGCCGGGCTCGCGCGGGAAGGAACTGTTGATGGCACTTGCGATCAGCTTCGCGCGTGCATGGCTCGGCGTGGCCAGCCGCAGGCGGAGCACCATGTCGTCGGTGACGACGCCACCGTTCAGGACACGACCGCTCAGCCGATTCACGGTGTCCGTGCTCACGCCAACGGGATCGGCGAATGGATTGATGACCAGATCACCCATGCCGCGCGCCAGGATTCGCGGCTGCTTGCTGCCCAGCATCAACGGGCCGGGTCGAAGATCCGTGAGGATGAGGCGACCGCCCTCGAGGCTCGTCGCACCAGTTCCGGGCGCCGCGAAGACGCGAAGGTCGAACCGGGTGCCCTTGGGCGCAGCCGGGGGAATGATCCCTTCGACGACGACGATGGCCGTGTTCTCCTCGCCGAGCAATCGATCAAGCTCGCTGGAATCGGGGGCCTTGCCGTCTGCACCAAGACGCAGGCGCTGAAGGTCCTTGAGCACCTGCGCGCGCACTTCCGTCGGGGCAATGCGACTGCCTGTGCCGCGCAGGTCAAAGACGAGCCCGTACCCACGCACGACGGTCGGCGTGAAGCCCGTGACGATCGTCTCGGCGGCGATGGTGCCCCGCATGATCGGATCGACGTCCATCGGGATCACACGACGATCGGCGCGCGACTGCTTCGGGCGCTCGGGAGCATCCTCGACCAGCGACCCGGCGCACGCGGCGAGCACGGCAAGCAGGGTGACCGCCAAGGGACGGCGGATCATCGATAGGAGATCATGGGCAGGGCGGGCCATCGTGGGGATGGTTGGAGGATAGCCGCCGCCACGCTCGGCACGAACAGCAGGTCACCCACGGTCCGGGCCCCGTCCATGGCACAATGCGGTCATGACCACCGTGACTCCTCCAGCCCGTCACTTGCGGCGTCGATCCACCATGATCATCCTCGCGGCCTTCGCCGCGGGGGCGATCGGCACGAGCATGCTTCGCCCCAACGCCTCCAGCGACGCTGTGGCGGGCAACCTCGCCGATGCGCCTGACCGTTGGCACTTCGCGCGGGGCCGCGAGGTCTGGACCCTTGCTGGTGCTGGCAACGCCTGCGAAGGTCGCACCTTCGAGTCACCCGGCGGTCGCGCGTCCTACGGGAGCGATGACCAAGGCCGCTTCATC
>JASGCG010000144.1 GCA_030054235.1 Bacteroidia bacterium | reverse complement strand
GTTCAACAAGGCAGGCTCGGCACAGGTGTCGATGGCCGACCTGATCGTGCTTGCGGGTTGCGCGGGCGTGGAGAAGGCCGCCAAGGATGCCGGCATCAGCGTGACCGTGCCGTTCACGCCGGGCCGCACCGATGCGACGGACGAGCACACCGATGCCGAGTCGTTCAAGGTGCTGCAGCCTGCGGCGGACGGCTTCCGCAACTACCTCGCGCACAGCCTGCCGCGTCGCGCCGAGCACCTGCTCGTCGACAAGGCTGACCTGCTCACGCTGACCGCGCCGGAAATGACCGTGCTCGTGGGCGGCCTGCGTTCGATGGGCGCGAACTGGGACGGCTCCGCGCTCGGCGTCTTCACCAAGACCCCGGGGCGACTGACCAACGACTGGTTCGTGAACCTGCTCGACACGGGCATCGAGTGGACGCCGGTCTCGACCGACGAGGAGATGTTCGCGGGCCGCTGCCGCCGCACGGGGCAGGCTGCCTGGACGGCCAGTCGAGTCGACCTCGCGTTCGGCTCGAACTCCCAGCTGCGCGCGCTCAGCGAGGTCTACGCCAGCGCCGACGCGAAGGAGAAGTTCGTGCACGACTTCGTCGCGGCGTGGGTCAAGGTCATGAACTTGGATCGCTTCGACCTGGCCTGACGTCGGTGGGAGCGTCGGCGGTTGGACAGCCCGCGCCTGCTCGAAATCGCGTGCGCAAGATCACGACCGCGTTTGGAACCCGAACGAGTCTGGCGGGCTCGAACCATGATCGCGAAGGCGATGGGTCTGACAGGAGCACCACCATGTTCATGCGGATGATCTACGACGAAAAGCTGGCTGAAGCCGCCTACCTCATCGGGTGCCAGCGCACGGGCGAGGCGATCGTGATCGACCCCGAGCGCGACGTCGATCGCTACGAGCAGGTCGCCGCGGCCAACGGGCTCAGGATCGTGGCCGTCGCCGAGACGCACATCCACGCCGACTTCGTCTCAGGTGGGCGCGAGCTCGCCGAGCGGGGCGCCCGCATCTACGTCTCCGACGAGGGTGACGCCGACTGGAAGTACCACTGGCTCGACCAGCGCTCAGGCGGCGGCTCCTATGACCACCGCCTGCTCAAGGACGGCGACACGTTCATGGTCGGCAACATCGAGTTCAAGGCGGTGCACACGCCGGGCCATACGCCCGAGCACCTCTGCTTCATGGTGACCGATCGTGGCGGCGGCGCCGACCAGCCCATGGGCGTGGCGACCGGCGACTTCGTCTTCGTCGGCGATCTCGGTCGCCCTGACTTGCTCGAATCCGCTGCGGGCATCAAGGGTGTCGCCGATGCCTCGGCGCACCGGCTCCACGCGAGCGTGCGCACGTTCATGCAGTGGCCCGACTACCTGCAGATCTGGCCGGCGCATGGTGCCGGCAGCGCGTGCGGCAAGGCGCTTGGCGCGGTGCCCACGACGACGGTCGGCTACGAGAAGCGGTTCAATCCCTCGGTCCTCGCAGCGAAGACCGAGCAGGGCTTCGTCGACTTCATCCTCGATGCGCAGCCGGAGCCGCCGCTCTACTTCGCGCGCATGAAGCGCGACAACAAGATGGGGCCGCGCGTGCTTGGCATCGCTGGCGGGGGCGGCATCCCCAAGCCTTCGCGCATCGGGCTGGATGGGCTCAAGGCCATCGATGGCTCCAAGGTGGCGATCATCGACACCCGGTCTTGGACGGCGTTCAAGGCCGGTCACCTGCCGGGTGCCTTGCACCTGCCGCTGGCCTCGACCTTCAACACCGACGCGGGTTCACTGATCGCCGAGGATGAGCCGATGCTGCTCATCGTCGAGGCCGCCCGGCTCGACGAAGCGGTGCGTGATCTGATCCGCGTCGGCCTCGACCGCTTTCAGGGCTGGTGCGAACCCAAGGACATCGAGGCGTTCGCCGCCGCGGGCGGTGCGCTCGCGACGACCAAGGAGGTCAGTGTCGACCAGGCCCAGAGCATGATCGGCTCAGCGAAGCCATTCGTCCTTGATGTGCGTCGCGCTGCTGAGCATCGCGAGGGCGCGATCGATGGCGCGCTGAACATCGCGCACACGCGGCTGCTGTCGCGCCTGGCCGAGGTGCCGCGTGATCGCCACATCTTGGTGCACTGCCGAAGCGGGGCGCGCTCGGCGCGGGCCTGCTCGCTGCTCGAGCGTCACGGCTACGACTGCACGAACATGGCCGGCGGCATGCTCGCGTGGGAGAAGTCGTGCCCGGTGGTCGTGCGGTAGCTGCGGTTAGCATCGACCCCATGCACGACAGCCAGCGGCGCTTCATTGACTTCATGGTCGATGCCGGGGTGCTCACCTTCGGCGACTTCACCACCAAGAGCGGCCGCAAGACGCCGTACTTCGTCAACACCGGCCGGTACCGCTCGGGTGTCCACCTGGTCGAGCTCGGTCGGGCCTACGCCGATGCGATCGAGCGGTCGTTCCCGGGCGGCTTCGATTGCCTCTTCGGTCCCGCGTACAAGGGCATTCCCTTGGTCGTGGCCGTGGCGATGGCGTTCGCCGAGCGAGGCCGCGAGGTCGAGTTCTGCTTCAACCGCAAGGAAGCGAAGGACCACGGCGAGGGTGGCGTGCTCGTGGGCCGGAGCCTGAAGGACGGGGACCGCGTGCTGATCGTCGAGGACGTCACCACCGCCGGTACGTCGATCCGCGAAACCGTTCCCGTGCTGCGTGCGGCGGCGCGCGTGTCGCTGGCGGGTCTGGTGGTCTCGGTCGACCGGCAGGAGCGAGCGGGCGAGTCATCGACACGCACGGCACTCGCCGAGGTCGGTCACGAGTTCGGCATGCCGACGGCCGCCATCGTCACGATCGACGAGGTGGTGGAGCATCTGGGTTCGCGCCTGACCGATGCCGACCGCAGCCGCATCGCTGCGTACCGCGCGCAGTACGGCGCGGCGGGGCAGTAGGTCCGCCGCGCTCGGCTCGCGTTGGCACTCAGGCCAATCGAGGTCCGCGCGACGTGTTGCTGATCGGAGCGAGCGAGACGATGAGCGACACATCGATCGTCTCTGCGGCGTCGGCATCGGTGGCGGCGACATAGACCGTTCGCCCCGACGGAATCAGCCACGCGAACTCGCGATGCGGCACGTCGAGCGCCCGCTGGTCGACCAGGTGCAGTCGAAAGGGAACGAACGGTGCTGCACGAAGCGCGCTGCGGAGCTGATCAGGTGCCACGGTCATGACCTCCAAGTGTGGCTTCGAAGGTATCCCTGCTCAAGTCCAAATCGTGGAGCGCCGCCAACAATTCGGTGCGGTCGGCGTCGATGGACGTGCAGCGGATCAAGACAGGTCGGGCGCTCCGTGAGCGACGGCCACCAGCCGGTCCCTGAAGGCCGCTCGATGGAGCGTCTCGGTCCGAAGGTGCGCTGGCAGAAGCCCCGGGGCTCGGGCGTCGGCTTGGTGGCGTCCTCCCGGAGCCCGGGTGGCGGCCAGTCCACGCCCGACAAAAAGGATCAAAAGTGATCGAACTCTATATGTATTGGATCGTATATGATACCATTATGATCGCCGCCCCCATCACCCATGCCGGACTTGACCGTCGCCGCCGGGACCTTGGCCTCACCTTCGCGGTGCTCTCGAGCCGAAGCGGGGTGCCCGAGCCCACCGTGAAACGGATTCTTGGGGGCCGACTCGGCGAAGCTTCGTTCGTGCATGTCGTGGCGATCGCACGCGCGCTCGGTTCGCCGATCTCCTCTGATCCGCAGGACGTCGATGAGATGGTCCGCGAGCAAGCGCGCTTGAAGGCGGAAGGCATCGCCCGCGTGGTGCAGGGAACCAGTGCGCTGGAGGCGCAGGCGGTGGACGACGCCGAGTACCGCAGGCTCGTCGAACGCTCGTACCACGAACTGCTCGCCGGGTCGCGCCGGCGCCTCTGGGCCGATTGATGCTCGGTGGTGAATCGATCCCGGGACAGACGCCGCTTCCAGACGTGTCTGGGCTGCGTGATCCGTCCATCCGCACCGTCTCCGAGCTCAACGCATGCGAGGCGGAGAACATTCGTCGAGCCGTGGTCCGCTACCTCGCGTCGCGCCCGACACCCCGCGTGGCGCCGTTCGACGAGCCGTGGCTTCGGGCGCTGCATCGGCAGATGTTCGGCGACGTGTGGACGTGGGCCGGGTCGTACCGCCGGCACGAGACCAACATCGGCAGCCCGGCGCACCGCATCGAGGTTGAGATGCACGGGCTCATCGATGATCTTCGCGCGTGGGAACGGTCGGGCATGGGTGCACTCGAGCAGTCGACTCGCTTGCACCATCGTGCCGTGCAGATCCATCCGTTCGTGAACGGAAATGGTCGTTGGTCGCGAATGCTCGGCAGCATCTGGCTTCGGCGGAGCGGGCTTCCTTTGGTGCACTGGCCCGAAGCATCGATCGGAGGCACCAGCCTGATCCGGGGCGAGTATCTCGATGCGTTGCGCGCGGCGGATGAGGGCGATCTCGGTCCGCTGCTTCGGCTGCACAAGCGGTTTGCGAAGGCCGTCGATTGACGCTGGCGTGGCGGGTGTGCAGGCCGCCATCTATCTTGGATCCATGCCCTGCACCAGCCTCGCCATCGTCCTGTCCGCCGCCATGATGGCCCAGGCCCCCGCGCCCCCGACCGAAGTCGAGCAGATCGCGCTCTGGGCCAGTGACCGCGACGCGCGCATGGCGTGGTGGCGCGATGCGCGCTTCGGCATGTTCATCCACTGGGGGCTGTATTCGCCCGCGGGCGGCTTCTGGGATGGCAAGCGATACGAGCAGCACTATGCGGAGTGGATCCAGCACTGGGCCGCGGTGCCGTGCGCCGAGTACGCACGGCAGATGAAGCCGCGCTTCGTGCCGGATGCGGGCTTCGCGGACCGATGGGCCGAGCTCGCGCAGGAAGCGGGCATGTCCTACGCCGTCATGACGTCGAAGCACCACGACGGCTTCACGCTCTTTAACTCGAAGCAGGCCTATTCGCTGGCGAACGCGGTCGCCGGCGGCACCAACATCTCGCCCCAGGGCCGCGACGTCGCGCGCGAGTTCGCCGACGCGATGCGTGCGCGAGGCCTGCGCGCCGGTTTC
>JASGCG010000143.1 GCA_030054235.1 Bacteroidia bacterium | reverse complement strand
GTCGGACGATCACATTCAGGATCGACTTCCCGGCTACAAGATCGCGGTAGTTGATCTCAAGGAGCCGCGTCACCCGGCCATCAAGCGTGCCGTCCTCAATGTCCTTGGCTGCCAGCTGCTTGATCGCATCGGGGCCGTACTTCTCGCGGAAGCCGGAAGGGAAGAGGTCCTCGTCCACCAGCGACGCAGTTGACGCCGCATGTACCGGCGACGAAGCCGGATTGGCCGTCGGAGCCTGCTCCCGGGATTCCGCCTGGCGCGCGGGAACCCATTTGTCGAGCTTGGCATCGAAGACGTAGCTTGTCGACATGACGGTGTCGACTTGGCTCGGTGCGACGACCGTGTTGGAATCGGAATCAGGTGACTCCGGCGTGACCGGAGCCGTGGTTCCATCCAAGGTGACCAGGCGGAGTGACCCCGTGGCGACGGCGGCGGGCGCAGGCTCGGGTTCCCCGCGCGCCTGCCGCAGCGACCGTTCAAGCGCGGCGCGACGATCCGTCAATGCAGCGATCGTCTGCGTCAAGGAGCGACGATCCGACTCCCGGTTCAGACGTCCAATGTCATCGATCAGGTTGGCGTACTGTCGCTCCACAGCGGCAAGGGCCGTCGATGCGGTCGCCGCTGACTCCGAACCCGCCGGTGCCGTGTCGCGCTCAGATCGCAAGCGAGCCATGTCAACCTGAAGTGGCTTGACCCTCGCATCACTTTCGGCCTTGGAGCGCTCGGAGGCATCGAGTGCGACGGAAGCATCAATGCGCTGCTTGAGCTCATCAAGCGATCGATTCGACGCCGAGAGTTCCGCGCTGATGCCATCCAGTTCGCTTTGGAGCGCAGACTCCGTTCCAACCGCAGGGAGCTGGGCCGGCGCAGGTTCAGGGACCGGCGCGGGCTCAGGGGCCGGCGCGGGTTCAGGGACCGGCGCAGGTTCAGGGACCGGCGCGGGTTCAGGGGCCGGCGCGGGTTCAGGGGCCGGCGCGGGTTCAGGGGCTGGCGCGGGTTCAGGGGCCGGCGCGGGTTCAGGGGCCGGTGCGGGCTCAGGGGCCGGTGCGGGGGAACCAGCTCCCAACTCGCGCAGCAGATCGTCGGTAGAAGGTGCCGCGGTCGCTGCAGGATTCGCTGTGGGTGCGGGACCACTCGGTATCTCGCCAGCCTCATCCCCCCTTGAAGTACCCGAGCGCCGATACTCCTCGCGTGCACGCCCGGTCAGTAGTTCCGGAAGCGTCTCTCCAGGCTGGCAGGGCGTTGAGCGAGAAATCAGGATTTTTTCGACTGTAGGGGCCGCGCCTCCCGCCGCAGCCAGCGCGCTGCGCAACCTGAAGTCGGGGCGGGTGAGGTCATAAACGTTCGGTTGCTGCACCTGCCCATCGATGGTGTATTGGAGCGATCCCGAACGCAGCAATTCGACGCGCACCTGAGGATTGTTGAGAAGCGGAGCGAGGAGCTTCTCGATTTCCTCCTGGACCTCCGGAACGGTCAATCCCACGGCAGGAACGCTTCCATACGGCAGGTGGACGTTCCCGGAAGGATCGACCACGATTTGGGTGTCATCCTCCTCGTTCGCGTTCAACCTCCCGAGCACGCCAACTCGAAGTACATCGCCAGCAGCAATCACGGTCTCCAGCTCGCTGAGGACCTGAACATCCTCACCAATCGGTGCCGAGGGCTTGAGCGGCAGTCGCTCAACGCCCTCGACGATGTCCAAACGCTGGAGAACCGGAATCGTCGTCGGCGTCGTTTCGAATCGGCCGGTCCGGCTCGGGTCGAAAAAACTGTCGGTCTCGCAACCGGCACCAACGGCCGCAAAGGCGATGATCGCTGCAAGTTTACTGTTCTTGTGATTCATTGTATTCGTTTACTTGCAGAATTCAATCGATGGCGAACCGCCTACGGGTTTCATCGGCCGGATGGTACCGAGACCTGAACGAACTTCGACGGCCCGAGGTTCCAACGACTCACCCGGCAACGGCCCGCTCAAGGACCGCCATCCGCGAGGCGACCCCCAGGGTCACCTGCCGCAGGATCCGACTGCGGCCGGGATCGTCAGCGACCGAGTCGTCGATTTCGACCCCCCGATTCATGGGACCCGGATGAAGGATGACCGCGTGAGCAGGCAGCCGGCGGATGCGGGCTTGGGTCAGCCCATACAGCACTCGATAGTCGCTGCTGATCGCCGAGCCAGCCGCGCGCTCAAGCTGGATCCGGAGCATGATGACCGCATCGACATCGGCCAGAGCCGCATCGAGATCGTGGCTGACCTCGACCTGGCCCGGCACGGTGCTGAGCGCTTGCATGGCGCGCGACACAAGCGTCGGCGGACCGACCAACCGGACGCGGGCGCCCAGTAGGCAGAGCGCCTTGGTGGTGGATCGTGCCACGCGGCTGTTGGCGACATCGCCCACGATCGCCACGCAGCGACCGTCGAGGGGGCCGAGCGCCTCGCGCAGCGTGGCCACATCAAGCAGCCCTTGGGTGGGATGTTCATGGCGACCATCACCCGCGTTGATCACCGGGATCTTCAAGGCCTTCGCGACCATGGCCGCGCCGCCACTGATCGCACAGCGCACGACCATGACAGCAACGCCCATGGCTTCGATGTTCAGAGCCGTGTCGACGAGGCTCTCACCCTTGCTTGCACTGCTTCCTGCCGCCGCCACCGTGAAGACCTCGCCACCAAGCCGATGCACCGCTGTTTCGAAGCTGCATCGAGTCCGGGTGCTGTCCTCGAAGAAGACATTGGCGACCACCTTACCATCGAGCGTGGTCTTGGCCGGCTGGCGTCCCTCGGCATGCGGGATGTTGGTGTTCGTGGCATCGAGCAGGTGCTCGAGCTGAACTCGGGTCATGCCCTCGATCTGCAGGAAGTCGTGCACGTCTGGAAGGTAGCGCACCGCGCTTCGATGCAAGCGACGGGCGAGTTGCGATGGCTCAGCCGCGCCGCGACAGTTCAGGCGAGTCGCGACGGCTCAGCCGCGCCGCGTTGAGACGCGTGGCGACGGCTGCACGACCGCCGAAGGCACCGCACCGAGCTGATCGATGGCCTGCGCCACGTTGGTGACGCCGACGATATCGGCCTTGCCCGCCAACGACTTCAGGTCCCCCACCTGGCCAGCTGGCACGAGCAGCGCCGAGCAGCCGCGACGGACCGCTTCGCTGGCGCGCTGCAGCAACTGGCGCGTGGGGCGCACCTCGCCCGAGAGCGCGACTTCGCCGATGGCAGCCGTGCCCCGCCCGAGCGTGCGATCAAGATGAGCGCCGGCAACAGCGAGGCATACCGCCAAGTCACCCGCAGGCTCGACGATCCGCAGCCCGCCCGCGACGCTGGCGTAGATGTCGCGATCGCCCAGCCGCAGGCCGCCGTGGCGCTCGAGGACAGCGATCATCATGGCGAGGCGATTGGCATCGACGCCACTGCCCTTTCGCTTGGCACTGCCGAGGATGCCCGCCACGACAAGCGACTGGATCTCAGCCAGCAGCACGCGCGAACCCGCCAGCGTCGGGAAGCTGACGCAGCCTGCACGCGCGACGGCATCGGGCGCGATGGCGCCCTCGTCGACTTGCTCGAGGCCGGACCCGGTCATTTCGAAGAGGCCGATTTCGAGCGTGCTGCCAAAGCGATTCTTGACGCCGCGCACCACGCGCCAGGCAAGATGTCGGTCGCCCTCGAAGGAGAGCACCACATCAACCATGTGCTCGAGGAGCTTTGGCCCCGCGAGATCGCCCTCCTTCGTGACGTGGCCGACCACGATGACCACGGTGCCGGTGGACTTGGCGAACTGCACGGCATCGAGGCAGCACCGGCGCAGCTGGCTCATGCTGCCCGGGAGCGCATCGAGGTCATGGCGCGAGACGAGCTGGATCGAATCGATCGCAAGGATCGCAGGCTTGATCGTGCGGGCCTGCTCGAGGATGCGCGCGATGTTCGTGTCGGCCAGGAGATAGAGGTGCCGATCGCGCTCTGCGTTGGATGGACTTTCGATGCGCTCGGCGCGCAACTTGACCTGGTGGGCGCTTTCTTCGCTGCTGGCGTAGAGGACAGGCGTGCCGAGCGCCGCGACGTGACCGAGCGCCTGCAGCAAGAGCGTGCTCTTGCCGATGCCAGGATCGCCACCCAAGAGGATGGCGCTGCCGGGAACGCAGCCGCCACCGAGCACGCGATCCAATTCCCCGACGCCCGTGGCGAATCGGGGCGCTTCGAGCGGTTCGACCTGCCCCAGCGGCACCGCGGGCGACGCCGACGCAAGGCCCTGCCAGGCAGGTGCCGCGCCATCGGCTGCAGGTGCCGAGCCCGCATCATGACGGAACTCCTTGAGGCTGTCCCAGGCGCCGCAATCAGGGCACTTGCCGGCCCAGCGCACCTGGACGCCACCGCAACCATCGCAGACCCAGGATGTGCGCAACTTGGCCATGGATGCCCCGAGCGTAGCAACGCCTGAACGCCCCCAGCGTGACCACGCAGGAACTTCGGCATTGAATCGAGGGCGCGGTGGACAAAAACGCAGCGGGCGCCGAGAAGGTCGGAGTTCCCCTCGACGCCCGCATGAAGATCGTGCGCACAATCTATGCCACGAACATCAGGGCACGCAAGTGACGCCAGCGAGCGCACGCGCGACGACACGCTCCATCCGTGCACCTTGCTGTTCCCGATTCCTTGGCGCGACGCAACGAGCGCACTCGAATCAAGACGAGCCTCGCGCTGACCATCATCGTTGGATGAGCGACCGCATCTGGGCAACCCACTCCGCGTACTCGATCATCGCCTCGCGACGGTGCGCTGCCGATGGCCAGCGCGACGCGTCTCGACCGAACGCCGTCTCGCGACGCCACGACCAGTACGCACCGCCGAGCCGGAATCGCGTGGCGATGCCGAGGCGCGCGAGAGCGATGACGGCGCGCAGCAGTCGCATCAGTGCATCGAGATCGGGCCCTGCGCCGGATCGGGCACGGCCGACTCGTTGAGCGCCAGCGGGTGACGCGGCGCGGCTTCGCCCTCGGTGACCGGCGAGAACCGGCTGCCGATGATGCGGATGCGCTGGTTGGCGTTGGGCTGCTTCGGCAGGAGCGGACGCACCGCGTAGATCACC
>JASGCG010000142.1 GCA_030054235.1 Bacteroidia bacterium | reverse complement strand
AGGTGGGTTCGCTGTCCGACGATCCCGGCCTTCCACTCGAGGGAGGCATGGCCTTCGTCGCGGAGCACAGCGATCCCTTGGGTTCGCGCATAGGTTCGAGCGCGTCGGGGATGGTCCGCCGCCCAGAGGACCGGGCGCGCAGCAATCCTAGCCCGGGCTGTGCGCATGTCCACGCGCACCGCGTGAACCCCCTACGATTTTCCCTCCATGATCGCCGCACGACTGAGCATGCTCCAGCGCTTCCTGCTGGACGTGATCGGGTCCTTCAATCCGAAGGACCTCACGCCGGCGATGCGGCGCAACTACGTGCACGAGCTCGTCTCGTGGTGCTTCCTGCCGTTCGCGCTTGGCGCGATCGAGGGCGGCACGATGGGCGTGGTCGTGAAGAAGGCCTTCGACGGCACGGTCGATCCGTGGAAGCTCGACATGGCGGTCGCCGTCGTCACGGCGGCCCCCAATGTGGCCAACCTCTGCTCGTTCGTCTGGGCCAGTCTCGCGCACGGCCGGCGCAAGGTGCCGTTCATCGCGGCGCTCCAGCTGGCCACGTGCCTGTGCGTGGGCCTCGTCGCACTCATTCCCATCAACGAAGGCGGGCTCCTCGCGCTGTGCGCGCTCGTGCTCGTCGCGCGAACCTGCTGGACGGGCGTCATCACCGTGCGCACGGCAGTCTGGCGCCACAACTGGCCCAAGGGCCGCCGCGCGAGCGTCGCCGGCAAGATGGCGACGATGCAGGCCGTGGTGCTGGCGCTCTGCGGCGCCGCAGTCGGCCAGGCGATGGACCTCGGACCCCGCAACTCGATCATCCTCTTCCCGGCGCTCGCGGCGATCGGTCTGGTCGGCAACGCGATCTACCGCAAGGTCACGCTGCTCAACGAGGACGAGATCGTCGCCGCCGAGCGCGCCGGCACCGACGAGGATGAGCGGCCCACGCTCGACCCGCGGCGCATCATCACCGTGCTGCGCGAGGATCCGCTCTACCGCAGCTTCATGCTGCACATGTTCGTGTTCGGGCTGGGCAACCTCATGCTCACCCAGCCGCAGGTCTCGCTCATGCAGGACGAGTTCGGGCTCACCTACCTCGAAGGCATCCTCGCGACCACGATCATCCCGACCGCCATCATGCCGCTCGCGATCCCGATGTGGTCGCGGCTCATGGACCGCTCGCACATCACCCGCTTCCGATCGATCCACGGATGGTCGTTCGTCGCGGCCTCGGTGCTGCTGTGGCTGGCTGCGCTCGTGCACAGCCTGCCGCTCTTCTATGCGGCCAGCGTGGCGCTCGGCATCGGCTTCGCCGGCGGCGTGCTCGCCTGGAACCTCGGCCACCACGACTTTGCGCCGCCTCACCGCGACGCCGAGTACATGGCGGTCCACGTCACGCTGAACGGCCTCCGGGGGCTCATGGCGCCCTTCATCGCGGCCCCGCTCTACGCCCTCATGCCGCCGGACGGCCGTCACTGGGTCTTCGCGCTCTGCACCGTGGTCAACGTGGCGGGCATGGTGGGCTTCATCGCCCTGTCGCGACGCGTCAGCGCGCTGCATCGGCACGGCCCCGCGCACGCGGCCTGACGGCTCCCGCGAATCTTCGTCCCTTTGGCGTTATCCGCGCCGCCCGCGCGCGCCCGCTCCGCTAGTCTCGCCGACCCGGCTCTGGACGGTCCAGTTCCGGTTCGCAACCGCCGCGACCGCGGGACGTTCGTCATGCACGGTGCATGGCGCCCGCACACGGCACCAAGGACCCCAACGACATCATGGTTGACCACAACCTCATCGCAGACCTCTCGCTCGACCTCAACGACCTGGAGATGGCCCTCGGCCAGAGCTCCATGGCTTCCGTCCTCGAGCGCGGCGAGGTCAGCAAGTTCGAGACCAACAGCATCCTCAAGGGCAAGGTCGTCGGCATCAGCGGCGACTACGTCATCGTCGACGTCGGCCTGAAGAGCGAAGGCCAGATCCAGAAGGCCGAGTTCGAGGAGAGCGGCGGCGTGTCGATCGGCGACACCGTCGAAGTGCTGCTGGAAAGCCTCGAGGATGCCGAAGGCTCCGTGGTCCTCTCCAAGCGCAAGGCCGACCGCATCCGCGGCTGGGAGCAGATCCTGGTCACGCGCAAGGAAGGCGATGTCGTCGAGGGCAAGGTCCTCCGCAAGATCAAGGGCGGCCTGCTCGTCGACATCGGCGTGCCGGTCTTCCTCCCCGCCTCGCAGGTCGACGTGCGCCGTCCCGGCGACGTGGGCGACTGGGTCGGCCGCATCATGCGCGCGCTGATCCTCAAGATCGACACCGAGCGCCGCAACATCGTCATCAGCCGCCGCAAGCTCATCGAGGATGAGCGCGAAGAGGCCAAGAAGCGCCTCATGGGCGAGCTCGTCGAGGGCTCGATCGTGCGCGGCACCGTCACGAACATCGCCGACTTCGGCGCGTTCGTCGACCTCGGCGGCCTCGATGGCCTGCTGCACATCACCGACATGTCGTGGGGCCGCGTCGGCCACCCGAGCGAAATCGTCAAGCCCGGCCAGGAGATCGAGGTCAAGGTCCTCAACATCGACCGCGAGCGTGAGAAGATCGCGCTGGGCCTGAAGCAGAAGGAAACTTCGCCCTGGGAAGAGATCGAGAAGAAGTACCCGGTCGGCGCGCGCGTGCGCGGCTCCGTGGTCAACCTCATGTCGTACGGCGCGTTCGTGCGCCTCGAGGACGGCATCGAGGGCCTGGTCCACGTCAGCGAGATGAGCTGGACCCGCCGCATCAACCACCCGAGCGAAGTCGTCAACGTGAACCAGGAGATCGACGTGGTCGTCCTGGACTTCAACAAGGACAAGCTCGAGATCTCGCTGGGCATGAAGCAGACCGAGGTCAACCCCTGGGAACTCGTGGGCGAGCGCTACCCGCTCGGCACGGTCATCGAGGGCAAGGTCCGCAACCTCGCCAACTACGGCGCGTTCATCGAGATCGAGCCGGGCATCGATGGTCTCCTCCACGTCAGCGACATGAGCTGGACCAAGAAGGTCGCGCACCCCAACGAGGTCCTCAAGAAGGGCGACTCGGTCAAGTGCGTGGTCATCGAGGTCGACCAAGAGAAGCAGCGCGTCGGCCTCGGCGTGAAGCAGCTCTCGGAAGACCCGTGGGTCGAGGCGATCCCGAGCGCGTACCGCCCCGGCATGATCGTCACCGGCAAGATCACGAAGATCACCAACTTCGGTGTCTTCGTGGAGCTCGAGGACGGCCTCGAAGGCCTCCTCCACATCAGCGAGCTCGCCGACCACAAGGTCGAGAACCCGCAGGACGTGGTCAAGAGCGGCCAAGAGGTCGAGGTCAAGATCCTGCGCGTCGACACCGACGACCGCAAGATCGGCCTCAGCCTCAAGCGCGCGCAGTGGGGCGCAAGCCCGACTCCGGAATCGTCGAACCCCGCCGACATGGCTGCGTTCGTGGCGCCCAAGCGCGCCAAGGCGCCGACCAAGGGCGGCATGGACGACCACGGCGCGCTCGGCACCGACAAGATCAAGCTCGACTGAGCCTGGTCGCGTCACCCAGCACCATCACCGCGGGCCCCCACTTGGGGGCCCGTTTTTCATGGGTTGGGGCACGCCGTCCGATGCGTCGGAGGTTGGCGCGGCAAGCGCTGGACGATCCACCCACCAAAGAAAAAGACCCCGCGGCGGTGAGCCGCGGGGCCGTTGTCCCTTTCCAACCTCTTCCGCCCCACGTGTGGCCGCCAGTGGCGGCCTGAGGGGGTGGCGGATGCCCTTGCGGGCACTTCGGACCTCGTGGGAAGAGGATCGGTCAGCAGAGAGCGATGAAGCTCAGCACGGCAAGCAAGGCCAAGCGCTGGTTTTGCGTCTCGAACGTCACAACTTTGCCGAGCATCGCGTGTCCTCTCTGCAGGTGATGTCATGCAGGACGGGTGTCCTGACGCCGTAGGATGGCACGGATGCTGCTTTCGTCCAACACGATCTTTGCATTTTTGCCCTTGGCAGCAGCCATCGTGGGCACCAGCGCGCCCGATGCCGACACCGCCGCCGCCGCCTGGCAACGCATGCGGGCCGCGCTTGCGGGCACGCCCGAAGCAGGGCCAGCCCCCGAGGCCGCCGCAGCGAGCGCCATCCTGCGGCTCGACGGCAGGGTCATCGGTCACGGAGCCGCACTCGCCAGCGCGGATCGGTCCTGCATCGACGCAGCCATCGCCGAAGCGATCGCCACCGCAGAGAAGGACGGCGAATGGCTCGCGTGGGTCGCGCGTCCAGCGACCTTGGCCGAGGCCGTCACGCTTGAACTCGAACTGACCGGCGAGCCCGAGCCGCTCACCGGCCGCACGCTCGCCGACTGCGCGCAGTCGCTGCGACCCGCGCTCGATGCCATGGCCGTGCGTCGCGGCACCACGATGCACTGGATGCCTGCAAGCAGGCTTCAGTCCATGGGCCTTGCCGCGCGACCGACCGATGGGCTGGGCCTCCTCATGCGCCGCGCAGGATTGGCCGACACCGACCTGCCGTCGATCGATCCTGCCGAGAGCGTGGCGATCTATCGCCTGCAGACGATCCGACTCGCGCAGTCGGCTCCGCGTGCGGCGCCGTGGCTGGTCCTGCATGGCGAACGACTTGTCCCCGCGAGCGCCGTCTCGCGCGAGGCCTGCATCAGCGCTGCCGAGCGCGCTGCGGCGTGGCTCGAGGGCAGCATCCTCGAGGAACCAGGTTCGCCGGCACCGGTGCTGCTGGGCGACTACGGCACGATCGCCGATCGTCGTCAGCCGATGGTGGCGGGCACGATCGATCGCCTCATGGCTGCGTGGGCCTTCGCGGAACTTGCGGCGAAACCCGTCGATCGAGCGCCATCGTGGCGAGCACTCGCTGGGATGCTTGCCGCGCAGCCGAACGATGCCGAGCTCGATGCGCTTGCCGTGCGTCGCGCGCTCGCCGTGCGCACCATCGCCTGGTGTGCGCTCACGCGCTCAGGCTCCGATGACGAGCGCCGCGCAGCTCAAGCCCAGGTCCAGGAGCTCGCAGCACGCTTGGCCGAGTCGGTGCTCGAAGAGGCCCCCGCCGATGCCGTCCGCGCCCTCGAACTCGCCGCTGCCGCGTGCACGCAGTCGACCGGTGCGCGCGTGCTCGAACCCGCGGCGCTCCATGGCGCCATCGCCCGCGCCTGGGATGAGTTGCCGCGCGCCTCGCTCGTCACCGAAGCCGAGTGGTTGCTT
>JASGCG010000141.1 GCA_030054235.1 Bacteroidia bacterium | reverse complement strand
TCACGGCAAGCCGATCCCAGTAGATCTGGTGGTTGGTCGAGAGCCGCAGCGCGGTGGTTCCGGTGGGCAGCGGCGGCAACGGCAGCATCGCGCGGCGTGGCATCCCCGCGGGGTAGCCGAACTGCTCAGCCACCATGGTCCACGTGCCGTCAGCACCGCGGGCTTCGAGCGATGGCGCGCGGAACGCCGCACCTGCCTGCCAGGCGGCGAACATCGTCTGGCAGTACGGGTACTCGATCCATCCATCCATGACGAGCCACGCATCCTTGAGCGCAGCAAGATCACGACCGAACTCAAGTTCAACGACATGATCCGACTGCAGGCGACCGATGTGACGATGATCAAGCGGTCCAGGATCAAGCGCTACGCGATCGGCGCGGGCCACGGCGTCGAGCGTTGGCAGGTGCTCCGTTCGCCAGAAGACCGGGGCTCCGGTGGGTTGCGGCCCGTTGATCCCCATGCGCTCATCGACCGCCATGGACCACCCATCAGGAAGGTCGTAGGCCATGAGCCGCGCGCCGTCGATCCAGCATGCTTCTTCCATGGGCTCGGCGAGCTTGAGGCGGTACACGCCACGATCGGCCACGAGCGCACCGGGCCCGAGCAGCACATGCTCCCACGGACGCGGCGGTGCGTACACACCGGGCTCGACGAGGTAGCCGAGCCCGCCAACGCCCAGGCAATCCGTGACGAAGGCGTGCTCGCGGCCATTCCACGCGAAGATCACCGGGCAGCTGCTGATCTGACGCTGCGTCTCGACGAGCGTGCGCCGCGAGCCGGCCATGAGCCAGAGTTCGCTCTGCGTCACGCCGTCGCTCCAGTCGATCGCGAGAGCATCGACATGGGGCGCCGGACCAAGGCCGATCGAGACTGGCTGCAGGCTCTGGCCGGGACCGGAGCCGATACGCCAGGTCGTGGTGCTTGACCACTCGTTGCCGATCCGCGCCGTGAGCCGGGTGCCGATGCCGCTTGCGTTCGAGCGCATGCTCTGCGCAGGGTCGATGCGGCCGCGGGGATCGACAGCCGCGAATCCGCCGCGACCAGCGCCCGGACCGAAGACCACCGGCGGGCCTTCGGGCTGCGTGGCCAGCATGCTTGGCCCCTGCTCCGGATGCAGGTTCACGACCGCCCACGCCGTGGCAGGCTTTGGTGCACGCTCGCTCCACACCTGCTGCCCGGATGGGTCCATCCCCACGAGTGAAGTGCCTTCGCCACAGAGCACCTCGTGGTGCAGGTCGCCGTTGAGGTCCGCCAGTGTGAACAGGCTGCTCGAGCCTGCGCTGGCGCCGGCATCAATCGAGCCTTCGGCCACAACATTCCACGGGCCCGACCAACTCGCGCCGCGCTCGGGCGTCGTCGGGGCAAGCACCAGGAGCGATCCACCCATCTGGGGTGCTGCGGTGTTCATCACCGGCGCGGCCGCCGATGCATTGGGAGCCTGCCAGAGCATCACCAGCGGCGTGCCGTCGATCGAGCGCTCGGTGCACGCGATCCACCGCGCGGAGCGGGACTCGATCGCGCTGAACCGGGGCTGGCGCGTCCACGACCAGAGGCGGTCGTTGCACCAGACCGTGCAGCCTTGCGGCCCCGCGAGCAGCAGGTCGACATCACGGTCGCCGTCGACATCGCCGAGTGCGATCTGCGTGGCGGGCTTGGCGGCATCACCCTGAAGGCGATCGGTGATCTCGCGCATGGGGCCGCCGTCGATCCCCGCGAAGAGTCGTAGCGATCCAGCGCCGTCGAGGAAGGCCAGATCAAGGTCCCCGTCGTGATCAAGGTCAGCCATCACGCCATCACGTGCAGCCGGGATGAGGGAGAGCCCGAGCGACTCCGTGCGGTCCTGCCACCCATCGGCGGACTGCATCCACGCGCGCACGCCAGCAGTGCCCAGCGAGACCAGATCCACGCGGCCATCGCTGTCGAGATCGCCAGCCAACACGCCGAGCACATTCGGTGCCGCAGCCAACGGGTGCGCACCATCAAGCACAAAGCCCCTCGGCGTGGACTTGAGGATCGCGTTGGGGCGATCCCCTTCGAGTGCACCCGGGATCACCAGGTCGAGCGAGCCATCACCATCAAGATCGACCGCGCAGACGCTGGCGCCGCCGGATGCGCTCCACGACAGGCTCGCACCAGGAGCGAGGGTGATGGACACCGGTGCTGCGAGCATCGGTCCGCGCGCCGGCTCAGGCATGGTTGGCGGCGGCACGATGCACATGCCGAGCGCACCCATGCGCGTGTACTTGAACTCGGCGAGCGTGCTGCGCGGGTTCATCGCGAGGCGCTCGAAGGTCTGCATCGCCAGATCGGCGGCCGCGTCGTCGCCCGTGCGCGCAGCCATGCGCTGGATGCCCAGCTGCGCGCTGCGCAGGAATGGGTCGAGTTCCGCAGCGCGGCGGTACCACGTGAGTGCCTCCTGATCGGCACCGGTGAGCTCAAGGCACTGGCCGACGTAGAAGCTGGCGTGCGGATCGCCCGGCACCGCGTCGGCGCAGCGGCGAAAGTGCACGAGCGCCTGCTCCGGACGGCCAAGGTAGAGCTCGCACAGGCCGATGCCGTACGTTGGAGTGCCCCACGTCTCGACGCCGGGTGCGCTGTACGAGCGAAGGATCGAACGGAACTCCTCGATCGCGCGCTCCTGTGCGCCCTCGACGGACTGGTTCATCAGCGCAATCGCGGCGTTGGTCACGCCCCATCGATTGCCGTGGACCTGCGCGCTGCCCTGGAAGTGCAGCCGTGCGGCCTCGAAGTCGAACTGCCCCATCAAGCCGATGCCGTGGTTGAGTGCACCGATCTGGACCGCGCTCAGTGCAGGTTCATCAGACGCGGGCTTCGAGCAGCCACTCGTTGCCGCAGCGATCAGCAGCACTGCGCCAAGCGCACGACCGGCGCGGATCACGGCGCGCCGTGCTGGGGACTCGATGGCTCCCCCCGCCCCACTCACGGCAGTTCCCGCTTGGCGTGGGCGATGCGCTCGTTGGTCGACTCGATGGAAATCGCGGCGGTGCCCGAGGGCGCCAAGTACGGCCGCTCCATGTACGGGTGCGCGCTCGTACGCAGGTGCGCCCGCATGTCATGGCCGCGCGAGCGTGCGCGCGCAGCACGCAGCGCATCGAGATCGATGGGCGCGACCACGACCTTCTCGCCCGGACCGGGGTCCGCCTGCGCGAGCACGCGCCCCTCGAAGTCGACGACCATGGATCCGCCCGGCCACGAGAACGGCGGATAGTCGCGAAAGCTCGCGCCTTGGTTCGCCGCGACGACGTACGCCGTGTTCTCGGCGGCGCGGGCGCGGTTGAAGAGCGTCCACCAGTCCATGGGTTGCGTGGCACCCCACGGATCCATGTAGGCGCTCACGCGGACCAGGACCTCGGCGCCGTTGAAGGCGAGCTGACGAATCGTCTCGGGGAAGAGCCAGTCGTAGCAGATCGCGCAGCCGATCCGGCCGATCGGCGTGTCTGCCACCGGGAACATGGGCAGGTCGTAGTCAGCCAAGTCGTGCGGGCTCGCGTGCACTTCCCACGGGATCCACGGGTTCACCTTGCGATAGGTCGCCAGGATCCCATCAGGACCGATGAGCATGGTCGTGTTGAAGACCGCGTCCGGCCATCGAGGATGCCGCTCGAGGAACGTGCCCGTCTGGATCCAGCAGCCGAGCTTCTTGCAGACGCGCGCGTAGGCATCGGTGTGCTCGTTCGGCAGTTCGACCGCCAAGTGCTGCTGCAGCTCCTTGACCGTCAGGTAGCACGGCGGGGTGTGCGCGAACTCGGGGAACGCGATCAAGCGCACATCGAAGAACGGTTCGTAGCCGCCGACGGTCGACTCGGCCATGGCGCACATGCGTGCCACGCGATCGGCGATGGCGCTGCGGTCCTTCGGCGTCTCGAACGCGGTCTGGATGGCCGCAGCGTGGTACCTCATGCGCGCTCCTCGATCCACAGCTGCTGGATCGTCTCGAGGATGCGCTCGTTGCTGGGGTGACCGGGCTGCTCGGCGAAACCCGGCAGTTCCGTCACAAGGCTCCGCAGGCGCGGAAAGCTCACCGACGTGGGATCGACATCAGGGTGGCGGTCGGCCAGCTCCTCGGCGATGCGCTGAACATCGAGCCAGTGGAAACCACCGGACATCAGTGCGGCACTTCCTTGACGGCGTTGCGGTTCCAGCTCGGCACGCGGATGACGATGCGGCCGGCCTTCTTGATCTCGCACTGACAGGCAAGGCGGCTGTTGCGCTGGATGCCGGGGGCTTCCTCGACACGGTCGTCCTCGGCTTCGGTCGATTCGCTCAGGCAGTCCATGCCCTCCTCCACGTAGATGTGGCAGGTGCTGCAGGCGCAGACGCCGCCGCAGGCATGCTCGATGTTGATGTGCTGATCGAGCGCGAGCTCAAGCAGGCTCTCGCCGGTGGCACCGGTCAGGTTCCACTCCTTCTGCTCGGTGCCGGTGGCGCCTTCCGGGTCCTCGAGGTGGATGGTGACGGGCACGTTGCGCTCGCCGCGCGGGCCTTCTGATCGCTTGAAGCTCATGGGGCGTGAAGTGTAGCCCTGCGCCCGTACCATGGCGGGATGTCCGCCGCGCCCGATCCTCTTGCCCTGACCAGCCTTGCGTTCGTCGATGCCGCCAAGGCTGCGGGCATTGCGCGCGGCGTGGCGCTCGAGGCGTATCGCGCCGTGCACCGTCGCGGCGAATGGCTGCCGTGGATGGCGCCCCCGCCGCCGGCGCCCGTGCGCGAACTCATCGATGGCAAGACGGTCAAGTTCCTGCTGCAGGTCGACGGCGACTACGAGACCGAGAGCGTGGTGATCCCGATGCCGCACCGCACGGGCTGGTTCAGCCGCACGCTGTGCGTGAGCAGCCAAGTCGGCTGCGCGATGGGCTGCCGCTTCTGCGAGACCGCGCAGATGGGCTTGCTGCGCCACCTTTCCGTGCGCGAGATCGTGCAGCAGGTGCACCAGGCGATCTTCACGGTCGCGAACCCGTGGGATGACGAACCCGCGACCGCCGGCCCGGGGCGCGCGCCGGCGCCGGCTCTGATCGGCGAGGGCGAGACGAATCCGCGCGGGCCGGGCCACGGCTTCCCGGTGAAGAACTTGGTCTTCATGGGCATGGGCGAACCGATGGACAACATCGAGGCCGTGCTCGGCGCGATCCGCATCATCGCCGACAAGAATGGCCCGGGGCTTGCGCCCCGGCACATCACGATCTCCACGGTCGGTC
>JASGCG010000140.1 GCA_030054235.1 Bacteroidia bacterium | reverse complement strand
GGCAGGATCAGTTCGCCGGCTGCCAGCTGGCGGTCGGCAAGGTCGACCTGCGCGTAGACCGTGCCGCTCCAGTCTTCGAGCGCCGCGACCGCCGCGCGCGGGCCACTGACCTCGACCTGCAGCACCGCAGGTTCGCCCTCGATGCGCACGGTGTACTCGTTGAACGCGCGGGGACTGGCGTTGATCCGCAGCGGAACGCGCGGGATGACGGTCATGCCTCGATCCCGACGAAGCCGCGCCTTGACCGTGGCCTCGGTCGGCTCGATGCGAACGTGATCCGCCCAGGTGGCCAGTTCTGTCGGCGCACGAAGTGCCGCCGTCACGCTGCGCGGCTGGTCGGTCGCAAAGCTCGACAGTTCGAGGAGCGCATTCACCTTGCGTGGTTCCGGCCAGGCCGCGACGGCCTCGGCGGGCAGCCGCACCGTGGCTTCGGCGGGCTCGACCACGGCCTCGCCATCGACTTGGTCCGATCGCAGCGGCAGGGCGATGCCGGCCTTCACCGTCACGATGGTCCCCAGGGTGAGCCGCATCGCGGCCGGCTCGACGGACAGGATCGCGAGATCGCGCATGGGCTGCGATGCAGCCTGCAGCGCTTGTGCAACATCGACGTCGTAGTCACCGGCATCGGTCGGAACGACGTCGAGCGCGATGCCTGCGGCGAGCGCGCGCCGTGCGCGATCGACGGCCGAACGTGACCCGTTCACGCGGACTTCGATCGTCTCCTTGGAGGTTCCCTTGGCGAGGTAGACGTCGGCGCCTGCAGGCACCTGCACCTGCACGCGCCCCGAGAAGGACTCAGTCACGCTGGTCCGCTCGGCGGCGAGCATCCAGATCGCCAGCGTCAGGAGCGTTGCGGCGACGATGTTGAACCCCTGCGACCGGAGGAAGGCGATCATGCGGCCTCCTTGCGGCGCTGGGCGCGTGACGCGCCACCGAGCCTGCGCGTGAGCGCCTCGCCCACGCGCTCGCGATCGATGGGATCCCCGAGGCTTCCGCGCTCGGCCAGCCGGATGAGCCCGGTCTCCTCGCTCACGACGACGACCAAGGCATCGGTATCCAGCGTGACGCCGACGGCCGCGCGGTGGCGCGCACCATGCGCCGTGGCATCAACTTCGCCGCCCGCCAGCGGCAGCTCCACGCTGGCTGCGACGATCCGGTTGCCGTGCACCACGACCGCGAGGTCGTGCAGCGGGCTGTTGGGCCAGAAGAGCGATTCGATCAGCCGCGGCTCGAGGCGCGCATCGATCTGCACGCCCGAACGCGCAAGGTCCCCCAGCGAATCGCCGCGTTCGATCACGATGATCGCGCCGATGTGCGCGCGTGACAGCGTGCGCACGGCACTCGCGATGGACTCGGCATCGGTGCGGACGCGGGTTCGCGAAGGAAGGAGCGATTCGCCCAGCCGCACGAGGCCCTGCCGCAGCTCGGGCCCGAAGACGACGAGCATGCTGATGAGCAACGCGGCCAGGAGCGCATCGACGATGAGCCGAAGACGCGCGAGCTCATCGCCCAGGGACGCGAGCGGCCGCACGAGCAGCACGAGCGCCACCACCACGATCAGCGTGCCGCGGAAAGAACCGGCGCCGCGCGTGCGATCGAGGAAGCGCAGCACCATGTACGACGCGATCCACACCAGCGAGAGCTCGACGGCGAGCACCCACGGGTTGGTCGATCGCAGCGTGTGCAGCAGGGCATCGAACATGGCGGCGCGGCTAGGATAGCCCTCATGTCCAGGAGTGACTTCGAGCTCGGTCGGTTCGGTGGTCTCTGTGCGCTCACCGGCGAAGCGATCGCCCCGGGTGCGCCGTTCGTCGCGGCCATGGTGGAGCAAGATCTTGCCGATGCGCCGCCGTTCGCGCGCGTGGACGTGAGCGTGCAGGCATGGGATGAGGGACGCAGGCCCGATCGCCTGCTCGCGTTCTGGCGGACCACCGCTCCGGAGCCCGGGCAGAAGCGCCAGGCCTTCATCGACGATGAGACGCTGCTGGACATGGTTCGCCGCATGGACGATGCCGACCCGCGGCGTGCGCGCTACCGGTGGCTGCTGGCGCTGATCCTCCTTCGCAAGCGGGCCCTTCGTCACCTGCGGATCGATCAGGGCCCCGACGGCGAGCGATGGCTCTTCATGCCGCGCGGTGCAGACGAAGGGACTGAGCCGATCGCCGTGGCCAACCCGGGCCTTCGCGACGATGAAGTGCAGGATCTGGCCGACCAACTCGGCGAGGTGCTGCGGAGCGAGGCATGAGGCTCGCGGCCGCGCTGCTGGCCACGGCCGTGCTGTCCGTCGCAGGATGCTGCACAGCCCGTTCCGTGCAGCCGCCCATGGGGATCGAGGAGTTCCGCTCGCTGCAGGCGTCGCGCGTGGAACGCACCGCCGCCATCACGGCAACGGGAACGCTCGAGCTGCGTTGGCGCGACTCGGGCGGCGAGCACTTCGAATCCGTCGAGGCTCAGTGGTGGCTCGAGCGCCCTGACTCGATGGCGCTGCTCCTCAAGAAACTCGGCGAGCGCATGGCTCTGGCTGGTCGCGACCATCATGAAGCGTGGATGATCGACCTGCGCCCCAAGCCACCCCAGTTGCGCGTGATCACGCAGGGGCAGGAGCCCGAGGGCTGGGCCCAAGCGCTCTTGCCGATGCACTTGCCTTGGCTGCTCGGTGTGGCACCGCTGCCGACTGCCCAACCGCAGCGCTCGTGGGATGAAGACGGGCTGGCGTGGTCATCATGGGGCGATCGTGCGATCGGCTGGGATCATCTGGGTCGACCGCGAGCCGCGCGCATCCTCGTCGAGGATCGCATCGTGGCCACCTCGCAACTCGATGCCGGGCAGTGGCGCACACTCGTAGGCGCGGAGGTGCTCTGTGGGCACTGCACCCTTCGCTCTCCCGAACACGACGCGACGGCGGACCTTTACCTGTACGAGCCGGCGTCGTTCGAGCCAGGCAGCAAGGGCAAGGTGCTGAAGCTTGCTGAACTCCGCGATGCACTGCAGCCGGAGGTCGTGCCATGATCGATCGGACGCGGTCGGCGTCGTGGATCCGCCGTGCGCTGATCGCGTTGATGTCCATGCTGTCGTTGCGGGCAGACGCGCAGCAGGCCACTGGCGAGGGCATGCTCCGCGTGGCGTCGAGCGGCGACCACGTGTGGGTCGTCGTCCCCACGCCGGGAGCTGGAGGCATGCAGGGCGCGAGGATCATGCACCACGCAGCCGACATGGGGCCGCTGGGCATGCGGCAGGCCTTCGAGTTTGCGCGACCGGTCGTCGATCTGGTGGCGACGGGCGATCGGCTCTGGATCGTGTTCGGCCCGGAGCAGGGCCGGCCCGGCGAACCGGTCTTTGACGTCGCCAGCTCGACCGTTCGGCGCAATCTGGCCGTGGGCACGTACTACGACCTGCCGCTGGGTTCCATGAAGCTCGAGCCGCAGGTGTCAGCCGATGGCTGGCGTGGCCTTGCGGCCCTCCCAGGATCACCCGCCGTCGCACGCCGCACGCCAGCGGGCATCGAACTCGTGCGCCCGACCGCGACGACGTGGAGCGCGGTCGAGGTGCCACCGGACCTGCCAGACGGCACGTGGTTCGTGCCATGGCCCGTGCAGGGTCAGCCATCCGCTGCGCTTGCGGCGATCGAGGGCGATGGGCTGCGGACGTGGACCAGGCTCGGCGACCAGTGGACGTCGCAGCGCTGGCCCGTGCCATCGGCGACCGTGCACGTCGTTCCCGGTGCGTCCCGTCCGACGGTCGTGAACCTGAGCAACGGCCGTCGTGATCTGGTGTCGCTCACCCCATCGGGCGCGGTCGTCGCCCACGAACTCCACGCGAGCACGGACCCGTGGTGCGTGGCTGGGCGAGGCGATCGCTTCGTCGTCTTCAGCCTGCGCGGCAAGGAACTCTTCATGTCGGTGCTCGGCATGGATGGATCGACGGCGTCAGCCTCCGAGCCCGTGAAGGAACAGGCACGGACGACTGGTCTTTGGCTGCATCTGCCGCTGCTCGGTGCGATCACCGTGGCGGCGCTTCTGGCCGTCTTCCTCTTGCGATCGGGTCCTGATGCTGCGGGTGTGCTGCCCGCAGGTTGGGAACCGCTGCCGCTGGGCCGACGCGCGCTGGCGCTCGTGATCGACTTGGCTCCCGGCGCAGCCGTGGCGATGCTGCTCCTGCAGGCCACGCCGCGGGAGTTGCTGGCGATGCCGTCGTGGACCGCAGATTCGACGGCGGCCGCGGCCTCAAGCCTGATGCTCGTGGCGGGCTGGGCGCAGGCGTCCATCATCGAGTCGTTCCTCGGCGCATCGATCGGGAAGTGGTTGGTCGGCGGCGTCGTCGTGAGCACCGAGCCGGGCTCGCCGTGGCGTGCCTCGGTCGCGCGTCGCGCGCTGCGCTGCCTGCTTGCGTTGGTCGTGCTGTTCGCGCCGGCGCTGGGCTTCCTCACCATGGTGCATCCGGCCCTGCAGGGCTTGCCGGAACAGCTCACCCGCACGGCGGTCGCGCGCCGTGCTCGCGAGCCGGTCCCGCCGCCGCCGCCGATGCCGTGAAGGTCGTGTCTGCGTGCCGAACGCGGGCTGCATCGCGTTCGCGCCGCTCGTTGC
Organism: Bacteroidia bacterium; assembly: GCA_030054235.1. Classification (GTDB taxonomy): domain Bacteria; phylum Planctomycetota; class Phycisphaerae; order Phycisphaerales; family SM1A02; genus SYIB01. The sequence goes on along the minus strand of JASGCG010000140.1, from coordinate 672 downwards.
GGTCCGAGCGAAGCGTGCCCCGAACGTTCAGGGCTGCTTGCGTTCGAGGTGCCCGCCGAAGCCCTTGCGCATCGCGCTGCAGACCTTGTCGGCGAAGAGGGCCTCGCCGCGGCTGGAGAAGCGCTCGAAGAGCGAGGCCGTGAGGACGTGCGCCGGCACGCCCAGATCAACGGCTGCCTGCACGGTCCAGCGCCCTTCGCCACTGTCGCTCACCCGGCCGGCGAAGGAGTCGAGGTTGGGGTCGCCGGCCATGGCCTGCGCAGTCAAATCAAGAAGCCAACTTGGAATAACCGAGCCGCGCCGCCAGAGTTCGGCGATGTCGGCAAGGTCGAAGTCGTATCGGTAGTGCGAGGGATCGCGCAGCGGCGTGGACTCCGAACTCGCGGCCGCCGGCGCGAGGCCGCGATTTGCCTGGCGGAGCAGGTTGAAGCCCTCGGCATACGCCGCCATGAGGCCGTACTCGATGCCGTTGTGGACCATCTTCACGAAGTGACCTGCGCCGGTGGGGCCGCAGTGCAGCCAGCCCTCCTCGGCGCGACCGCCACGGGAGTCGCGCCCGGGCGAGGGTGGCACGCTGCCGCGCCCCGGGGCGAGCGATCGCAGGATCGGTTCGAGCCGTGCCACGGCTTCGTCAGGCCCGCCGACCATGAGGCAGAAGCCGCGCTCCAGGCC
>JASGCG010000139.1 GCA_030054235.1 Bacteroidia bacterium | reverse complement strand
CCGAAGGCCTCGACGCTCGGCACGCCCGCGTTGAGGTGCTGCAGGTACAGGTTGAAGTTCCGCTGGTACGTGCCGCCGTCGCCGTACGCGAGGAACTGGATCATTGACCACGCTTGGTCGTACTGCAGCCGAGCATCGCCGCCGCGCACGTTGGCGCCCCAAGCCTCGTGCGACATGTTGAGCATCGTCGCCAGCGGCAGGTGACGGCCCTCCTGGATCGCCTTCTGGATCGAGAGGAGCGCCGTCGCATCGACCTGGCCGATCACGACATCGCCGTCGAGCACCTCGGCCATCCCGAAGAACTCGGCCATGCCCTCGTTCACCCAGATCGGCAGGTCGTTGGCGAAGAACGACCACGCAACCTGATGGAAGCCCTCGTGCTGGATCGTGTGGCGCACCTGCTCCTCGGGCACGCGCTCGGTGAAGAACGCAAGCCCCGCGCCGTTGGGGCTCACGAAGAACATGCCGCCCGAGCCCGTGCCGTCGATGCCGAACCGAGAGCGCAGCGTGTTCAGGTAGTCCTGCTGGCGGGCGAACATGTAGACGGCCAGCACATCGGCCTGCCGCCGCCGCAGGTGATCGAGCCGACTCGTGTACTCGCCGTACATCGTGTCCAGCAGCGCCGCGTACCGGGCGGTCACGGTGCGGTCGAGGTCGCTGCGGATGGCGTAGAAGCGGCTGGGGCGGACGGTCCCCTCGGTCCGGTCCCACCACGATGCTTGCGGCACGACCTGCGCGGGCGGCGCGGGATCCGACGCCGTGGCCACGCCCGGGAGAACCAGGGTGATGGACGCGACCATGATCAGGAACCAGCTCGCTCGCACGGACCAAGCGTAATGGGACGCACGGCCGGACCGAGCCCGCCAACCGATATAGTGCTGACTTCCCCCACGGAACGCCCATGAAGACCCTGCTCACCGCCGCTCTCTCCGCTGCCCTTGCAGCCGCCCTCGCCAGCCCCGTCGTGGCCCAGACCCCGACCGCGCAGGAGATGCGCGAGCGCCTTGAGAAGAGCCTGGTGCTCGGGCCGACCGCCATCGAACAGATGGGCGTGCGCCACCTGTGGCAGCAGCGCCTCACCATGACCGACGGCGCCACCGCCCTGCGCGGCTGGATGCGCGGCGACAGCGCGTTCGTGCTGGACTCGCGAGGCGGGCTGAGCCGTCTGTCGCTCAAGGATGGTTCGGTGATCTGGCGCAGCGAGGTCATCGGGCCGCAGGACCGCGTGCTGGGGATCCATCGTGCACGCCTCGACGGCCGTGACCGAATCTTCGCGGTGATCGACAGTGAGTTCCTGCAGTTCGACGGCACGACCGGCGCGCTCATCAACCGCAAGCCGTCGAAGGAGTACCTGAGTGCCGACTGCGCGGTCGCGTGGCCCTACCTGATCTTCGCGAGCGCGTCGGGGCGGCTCGTGTGGTTCCATGCCCTGCTCGGGGTGATCCATCACCAGGGTCTCGTGAATGGTGCGATCCGCGGCACGCCGCAGGTCATCGGCAACGAGATCGTTGCCGCCGGCACCAGCGGCGAAGTCGCGGGCTTCATCAAGGAAGACGCACGCATGCTGTGGCGCCGCAACATCGGGCCGGTCTTCGGACGGCTGGCCGAGGACAACGCGGGTGTCTATGCAGCAAGCACCGATCAGTCGGTCTACTGCCTCGACCGCCAGAGCGGCACGACCCGCTGGAAGTACTTCACCGAGAGCCCGATCACCGGCGACCTCACCCTCTTCGGCGACTCACTGCTGGTGCAGGTGCCGTCGGAAGGCCTCGTCTGCCTGGCGACCGACTCCAAGGGCAACATGGACGGTGTGCGGCGGTGGGCCGCCGAAGCTCCCGGCACCGTCGCCGGCGCGATCGGTTCGAACGTGGTGGTTGTGGATGGCGCGACGCGCACGGTGCGCCTGCTTGAACTTTCGCGCGGCGGCCTCGTCGCCACCGTGCCCATGGGCGCGGCCAACGACCTCACGATCGGCACGAACGATGACGGCGTCCTGCTCGTCGTCGCGTCCGACGGGCGCGTGCAGCTGCTCGAGCCGCTGGGCGCGAAGCCCAAGCCGTCGGGCCTCAAGATCATTCCGGCATCGAAGCCCTCGGACGAGCCCGCCGAGGCCGGCACCAGTGACGCGGGCGGCGAAGAGCCTGCCGCCGACGATGGCGCCGCCGGCGAACCCTGAACCCAAGGACCACAGACCATGGCCAGCCTCGCTCCCATCGACGCCCCAGTCGTCGACCATGTCCGCGTCACCCGTGCGCTCCTGAGCGTGAGTGACAAGCGGGATCTCGTCCCGTTCGCCAAGGCGCTTGCGGCGCGAGGCGTGGAGCTCGTGTCGACCGGCGGCACGGCTGCAGCGCTCGTCGCGGCGGGACTCAAGGTTCGCTCGATCGATGACCTGACGGGCTTCCCGGAAATGCTGGATGGCCGCGTGAAGACGCTCCACCCGCGCGTGCACGGCGGCCTGCTCGGCGTGCGCACGAACCCCGCCCATGCGGCGAGCATGAGCGAGCATGGCATCGAGCCGATCGATCTCGTGTGCGTGAACCTGTACCCCTTCGAGGCGACGGTGCGCCGGCCGGGCTGCACCGACCGCGAGGCGATCGAGAACATCGACATCGGCGGCCCGAGCATGCTGCGCAGCGCGGCGAAGAACCACGGCTTCGTGGCAGTCGTGACAGATCCGTCGCAGTACGACGCGGTCGCCAACGAACTCGCGGCGCACGACGGCTGCACCACGCTCGGCCTGCGGCGCACGCTGGCCCGCGAGGCGTTCCGTGCGACGGCGGCCTACGACACGGCGATCAGTGCGTGGTTCGGCCGCACGCAGGACACGGACTTCCCGCCGGTCCTCGAGGTCCGCTGGGTCCGCTGCGAGGAGCTTCGCTACGGCGAGAACCCGCACCAGCGCGCCGCGGTCTACCGCGATCCCGATCCGCGCGAGGCCAGCGTGGTCGGCGCGCCGCTTCTGCACGGCAAGCCGCTCTCGTACAACAACCTGCTCGATGCAGCGGCGGCGCTTGAACTCGTCCGCGATCTCTACGACATCGATCCCGCCGCGCAGGCCTGCGCCGTGATCAAGCACACGAATCCCTGCGGGGCCTCGATCGCCGGCTCAGCTCGCGAGGCGTTCGATTGCGCCTATGGCGGCGATCCGCTCGCGGCGTTCGGGGGCATCGTGGCCTTCAGCCGCCGCGTGGATGCCGCAACCGCCACGCTGATGGCCGAGGGCGAGCGGTTCCTCGAGGTCGTCGTTGCCGAGGGCTTCGACGACGAGGCCGTGAGGATCCTCGGCGAACGCTGGAAGAACGTGCGGCTGCTGCCGGTCGGTGCGACGCGCCACGCGCTGGCAGGCGCCATGACGCTCCGCAGCGTGCCCGGGGGCCTGCTCGTGCAGGAACGCGATGCGAAGCCGATCGATCCAACGGCCTTCACGCATGCGGCGGGGCCTGCACCGGACACCGTCATGCTCGCGGGAGCTGGGTTCGCCTTCACGGTCGCGAAGCACCTCAAGTCGAATGCGGTCTGCATCACCGACGGCAGCACGCTGCTCGGTGCCGGAGCCGGGCAGATGGACCGCGTCGCGAGCTGTCGGCTCGCCGTTGAGTAGGCATCGGCACGCCTGGAGTCGGCGCGATTGCCCATTGCGGCGAGCGACGCGTTTTTCCCCTTTGCTGATGGCCCCACGCTCTTGGCCGACGCCGGCGTGCGCTGCATCGTGCACCCCGGCGGCAGCAAGCGTGATCAGGACACGCTGGACCTATGCGCCGCGCGAGGGATCACGTGCTTGCTGACGGGTGATCGGCACTTCCGGCACTGACTGTGTCCGGCGTCCCATCGCCGGAGAAGCTGCGTCCGGCGTCCCGGCGCCGGACGGGTTGAGTCCGGCATCCCAGCGCCGGAGGGGTTGAGTCCGGCCGGCCGCCGCGCGGCTACACTTTCGCCCCATGTCCGACGCGACCACCGTGCCGAACCACCCGACGCTGCCGCTGCTGAAGAAGGCGTTCCCGAACGTCAGCTTCCTCGTGGCGAACTACCGCGACCAGGTGACCGTGGTGGTGCCGAAGGAGCATCTGCATGCTGTGGCACGCTTCCTGCGCGATGACCCTGCCTGCGCATACTGCTTCCTCAGCGATGTCGTCGGCGTGGACTACCTGAACTACCCGGCGCCGCAGCCGGGCCGCTTCGCGGTGGTGTACCTGCTGGCGTCGTACGCGCACGACCTGCGGATCCGCCTGAAGGTCTACGTCGAGCCGCCGCTGCCGACCGAAGGCATCGAGGTCGACCCCGGGCTGATGGTGTCGAGCGTGGTGGACCTGTGGCCCGGCGCCGAGTGGCCCGAGCGCGAGGTCTATGACATGTTCGGCATCCGCTTCGAGGGCCACCCTGACCTTCGACGCATCCTGCTCTGGAAGGACTTCCCCGCCCACCCGCTGCGCAAGGACTATCCGCTGCGTGGCCGCGGCGAGCGCGAGTACTACCAGACGATCACGCGCCAGAGCACCTGAGCGATCGCTGCGCGCCGTGACCCCGTGCCGCGATCTTGGCGGCGTCGGATGATCATTCCATCCTAGGATTCCAAGCGTCACGGCGATGCCGTGCACGCGTTGGAGCAGGCGCTTGGAGACGATCGATCACCAAGAACTGAAGTGGCTCGCGTGCGAATGGCTCATCCGCCAGGGCGCGCGCGTGGTCGCCACCGAAGTCAGCGCGCCGATCCCGCGCTGGCGCGTCGATGTCGCCGGCTGGCTCGAAGGGCGCGACCATCGCTTCCATCGCCCCGAGCTCGATGCCCCGCTCTTCGATGGCACCGCTGCGGCGCACGAACCCATCATGACCATCGCGGTCGAGTGCAAGCAGTCGCGCGCTGACTTCTTCCGTGACACCGGCAAGGTCGATGAACTGCTCGCCGAGCGCGAGCGGCTCGAGCGTCGCTGCCGTGACCTTGAGGAAACCCGCATCAAGGTCTACGAACCGCACCTGCGTCGATCAGGGTCGTCACTCTTCGATGGCCTCGATGAGTGGGACTTCGCCTCGAGCCGCATCACGGCCTACCGCACCGCGCTCGCGGAACTTCGTCGCACGGAAGAGGCGCTCTACGGCGAGACCAAGTTCGGCTTGCTTCCCCGCTACCGGCTCGCGGATCGCTGCGTGCTGTTCTGCCCGCGCGGCATGGTTCGCCCCTGGGAAGTGCCGACCGGCTGGGGGCTGATCGAATGCGGCCGCCGCGAACTTCGGGCCGGTGCGGCTCGCCTGCCGCGGGATGTTCCGCTGCC
>JASGCG010000138.1 GCA_030054235.1 Bacteroidia bacterium | reverse complement strand
GCCGGCGGCGAGCCGACCGCTGCCGGTGTCACCGGCCGGGGTGCCGGGGCTGCCCTCGGACTGTGCCATGGTTGGCACACAGGCAAGGGCGAGGGCGACGAGCGACACGATGGCAGTTCGGGTGGTCATGGTGGTTCCTTGGGTTGGAGCGCCGGAGGATCCTACGCGCGGAGGGCGATCGCCAAAAAAGCGAACGGCCGGGCAGGGGCCCGGCCGAGTCGCCTGTGATTCGAAGGAGAAAGGACCGGAACTCAGGTCGTCGAGCGCTTGCTGAAGACGGCCAGGATGACCATCAGCGCGATCAGGCCGACGAGGCCGTTGTTGCCGAAGCCCGAGATGAAGCTCATGAGGTTGTCGGTGATGCCACCGAAGAACCACGTGTTCGTCTTGCCGAAGATGATCTGGGCAAGCACGCCCACGGCGATGAACAGCATCGCGATGTCGATGAATTCGCTGGTCCAGGTCTTGAGAGTGTCGAACGCCTTCATGTGACTGCCTCCTGTGCAGTTGGTGAGAGTGCAGCCCGCGCACCGTGCGCTTTCCTTGGCTGCACGGGTTGGATCGGTGCAGATCGGACCCAACCGATAAAAATCGCGTCAAAAACAGCCGTTCACTTCGTGAAGACGCGATTTTGCTCTGGAATCAGTGGTTCGTGAAGAAAGGCACAAGCCACGACCGCAGGAAAGCCAGTGATTTCAGCGCAACGTGAAACTCAAGAATCCTTCGGGGCACGCTGCGACGGCTCAAGCAGCGCGGTTTCGCAGCCGGTCGGGTCGTAGGTGGGTTGCCACCGACCCACGCCGGGGATCGGCATGATGTCGCACGGCAGCCTGGCGCCGAGTGCCTTCGCGTGCGCCGCAGCGGTCTCCATCGCGTTGACTTGCACGTAGGGGTACCAGCGTGCGCGCTTCCACGGGTGCGCATCGTCGGCGCACTGCTTCCAGAGACTGGCAACAGGGTGGCCGTTCGCACTGGCGATCGTGACCGTGAACGCGCCCATGTCTTGCTCTGTGGAGGTCCACCCCAGGACGTGCGCGAGGAACGCCGCGCTCGCCTTCGGGTCGGGCGTGACCAGTTCGCACCAGCACATGAAGCCGTGGCCGTGCGGATTCACGCCATCGGTCGCGCCCGGAGCTGCCGTGAAGAGTCCGAGGGCCGCGCCCTGCGGATCCTCGATGATCGCGCCACGACCCATGCCGTTGTCGTGCGGAGCCGCGACGCTGCGCGCACCGAGTTCCAGCGCGCGCGCATGGGCAGCGTCGGTGTCATCGACCGCCACGAAGGGCAGCCAGTGCGGTCCGCGCTCGATCAGCAGCGCGGGGCATCCTGCCAATGCGCGGAGCGACCAGCGGTGGTGCTGGCCTGAGTTCATCAGGTGCATCGTGTTCCCGCAGGGCAGCGGTACGGCGGCGTGCTCGCCACCCACAAGGGCTGTCCAGTACTCGACGGCGCGTTCCGGCGATGCGCTGTGGTGCTCGAACCAGCAGAACATGCCGTGCTGGACGGGAACGGTCATGACGTCAGCGGCGCTCGGTGCGGGTGATGTACTCATGGTGGATCCTGTCTGGTCGTGATCGAAAATGACGATTCGCGAGTGATATCAGGGGCGCGGCGCCGACGGTGCGGCAGGCTCGGGTTCACCCGACGTGCGCTGGCGCGCCACGGGCGATCGTCGCCAGCAACCGCCTTCGGGAAGCCCGCAGACGTATGCGCTGCCCAGTTCGCTGCACGGCACGGGAGCATCGGTGCTGACCACGTTGGCGCCGCTGGCGAATGCCGCATCGCGACGAGCCGGATCGTTCGCGCGCACCTCGCGCAGATCCGCATCGGCACGCGTGCGCACCATGTAGCCGCGGCGCACCAGATCCCTGATCCGTTCGCCTTGGCCGACGGGATCATTCACGACGAGGTACGCCGCGGCCGGCGTACCGACGGGTGCATTGACGAAGCACGCGCGCCCTTGGCCGCTAGGGCGGCCATCGAGGTACGTGGCTCGTGCGCGGCTGCCGCATTCAAGGATGATCATCACGTGCCCCGCGGCGTGGGTGAGTTCAGGCCATCCGCGCGTGGTCACGGCCTCTTCAAGCGTGCCCGCATCGCCGCGCACACGATCCGGCGTGATGAGCCGCTCTGCACCGATCGTGTCGCGGATCACCGAATCGAGCGCATCGAGCGCGGCGGCATCGAAGGGCGGTGGTGGATCGATCCGGAAGCCGCCGGGGCCGTCGTAGCCTGACTCCTTGAGCTCGAGCTGGATCAGGATCGGCACGTGGCCCGGGTGCTCGCTGCTCCATGCGGCGATCTGCGCCAGCGCATCCCTCAGGAGCACGCACCGCGTGCCTTGATCGACCGACGGAACGTGGAAGACCTTGAATCCGGGCTGTTTCAGCAGTGCCGACGCACCGTGTCCAAAGAGCGGGTTGCGGAACAGGCCGCCCTGCGGGTCATGGTGCACATCGAGCTCGAGCGCGCGGATGTTCTGGTCGTTCAGCTGCGTGGGCAGGGTTGCGTGCGTGTACTGCCACGCGCGGGCCCGCTCGGCAAAGAGTGTGTAGAGGCCCGTGGGCGGGGCCACGTGATACGAGTTGTGCGTGCCGACGATTTGGAGATCGTTCAGGCGCATGCCCGGTGGAAACGGTCCGGTGCAGATGGTGGCGGCGGTCAATCGAGGCGCTGCATCCGGCGGTGCTCCGTGATCGTCGGCTCGGCCGTTGCACGGCAGAACGACGAGGAGTGCGGCAAGTGACATGGCGGCGGCGCGCATCGAGCACTACGGTACCGATCAGTCGGCTCGCCGCCGACCAGGAGCACCCCATGACGATCGATCGAACGACTGCGCTGCGACTGATGGATGCCGCCATCGAGCAGGCCGAGAAGGGCTGGAGCGAGGGCGGGATCCCGATTGGCAGCGTGCTCGCGCGCGCCGACGGCACGATCGTGGCGCGCGGCCACAACCAGCGCGTGCAGTCGGGCGATCCCATCCTGCATGCCGAGATGGACTGCATCCGCAACGCAGGCCGCCGTACCGACTGGTCCGAGCTCACGCTGGTGAGCACGCTGAGCCCGTGCCCGATGTGCACCGGCACGGCGGTCCTCTACAAGGTCCCGCGGGTCGTGATCGGTGAGCATCGCACCTTCATGGGTGCGGAGCGCTGGCTCGCCGAGGCGGGTGCCGAGGTGCTGGTGCTCGATGACCCGCGTTGCGTGGAACTCATGCACCGCCTGCAGCGCGAGAAGCCCGGGCTCTGGGCCGAGGACATCGGCGAGCACTACCGACATCAGGTGGCGTTCGTCTGCACCGCCAACAGCTGCCGGAGCCAGATGGCCGAAGGCTGGGCGCGTGCCGTGCACGGAGCGCGGCTTGATGCCTTCAGCGCCGGCGTCCGCGCGAGCACGTTGAATCCGCTCGCAGTGCGCGCGATGGCCGAGGTTGGCATCGACATCAGCGGTCACGCCAGCAAGACCGTGGGAGATCTGCCCGGCAAGCTCGATGTGGCTGTGACCGTCTGCTCAGGCGCGGACCAGTCATGCCCGGCGATGCCCGGCGCGGTGCGCCGCGTGCATGTTCCGTTCGACGATCCGCCGCACCTGGCCCAAGGCGCGCGCACGGACGACGAAGCCATGCCGCACTACCGCCGCGTGCGCGACGAGATCCGCACCTGGGTCGAGCGCGAGTTGCCGAAGCTCCTGCACTGAGTCGAGGTAGCCTGCAAAGGTCGGGCCCTTGGCGGAATTGGCAGACGCAGGGGACTTAAAATCCCTCGCCGGTCACACGGCATCCCGGTTCGAGTCCGGGAGGGCTCAGTCAGAATTCATTCTCGTAGCGCAACAATCGCGAAAATCTGTGAGCGAATGGCGACTGTTGCGGTTAAAATATAAACAAACTTATGAACTATCACATGACATGGTTCCCTTCTCTGCTTGCGCTTGTGCTTTACGGCAACCAAGCGCCAACGGGGCCAACACCGCAGGGGCCAGCCCCTCCCAACGATCCGCCCGCCAAGCCTTTAGTTGTGACCGATTCAGTCTCCAGCAAGCCCGCTCCTGTCCTTGGGCCGTGTGCGGTGATTCAGCCGGGAGCGTCGATTGGGGTGGTGGGCTCGGTCGGCATGTCGGCGGCTGAATTCGCCAAGGCGATCGAAGCAGCCGAAAAGGGGGCTGTGCGTTCGATTCTCGTTGAGCTTTCGGCAATGAATGGCCGGCATGATTCCATGGTGGATTTCATTCGGGCCATCAAAGATGCGCAGACACGGGGACTTCAGATCGTTGCCTTTGTCACAGCGGACTGTGCGGAAACATGGTGCATCGCGTTGTCATGCGATCAGTGGGTTGGATCGGCAGCAGCCGTGAAGTCGATGTCAAGCATGCTGGATCAAGGCCCCGACAAAACTTCCCCCAGCCGGCGTTCGGTTTCGCCTTCTCTCGCACAGCCACGCCCTTTGCAGGGATTGGACCGGACAGCAATGTTCGACTCCATCAAGGGGGGAACTGGGGGAAGCACGGGAGGGATGCAGGGAAGGAGAACAGCCCCGGGCGGGAGCGCCAGAGAGTCCAAGGCAGCTGCGGAAACCCTGGTTCTTCTGGAATCTCTCCTCGCTACGGCGGCACCGGTTTTTCCGGCGCCAGTCCTCGACCGAAAGGAAGCGCTCCAGTGGTGCGGCGGCAAGCAAGTTGAGGAATTCGGCGATGCAGTGCGAAAGACGCAAGTCGAACTGGCGAAGATCGACAAGCAGCTGACCAATGTGCAGCGAGACGTAGCTAAGCAGCGAGCAGACATAGCGTCAGCAAAGCAACAGGACGGTCCGCGAGCTGAAGCCCTAAAGAAGCGTCTCCAGTCCATGGTGGACAAGGCGGAAAATCTGGTTGAAAGAGCCGAAGACCTGCTGAAGCAGCCCTAAGCCACCTCACCCCAGCTCCATCGTGGCGAGGGTCTCCTGCGCCACGGTCCGCGCATCGAACACCCGCTCGGCGCGCGCCCGGCCCGCGCGGCCCATCGCATCGGTCCGCGCGTGATCCTGCATCAGCGACTGCATCGCTCGCGACAGGGCGTCGACATTCCCGCGCTCGACGAGCAGGCCCGTGACCTCATCCTCCACGCACTGCCTGCAGCCGGGCACGTCGTTGGTGACGACCGCCCGGCCCGCGGCCATCGCCTCGAGCACGCTGTGCGGCGTTCCCTCGCGCCAGCTCGGCAGCACGAACACACGGCACCAGGCGAGGCGGTCTGCCACGGCATGCCCGCTGCGGCTGCGGCAGGTGTCGCGGTGCGCGT
>JASGCG010000137.1 GCA_030054235.1 Bacteroidia bacterium | reverse complement strand
CGGCGCCACCTTCGCCAAGTGGGTACAGAGCTACCGGGATCTTCCGCTGCTCATCAACCAGTGGGCCAACGTGGTGCGATGGGAAATGCGCACGCGTCTGTTCCTGCGCACGGCGGAGTTCCTGTGGCAGGAAGGCCACACAGCCCACGCCACCGAAGCTGAGGCTGTGGACGAAACCATGCGCATGCTGCGCGTCTACGAGACGTTCGCGCAGGAGTGGATGGCCATGCCGGTCGTGTGCGGCGAAAAGACCGAGGGTGAGCGCTTCCCAGGCGCCGTGCGCACCTACTGCATCGAAGCCATGATGCAGGATCGCAAGGCCTTGCAGGCCGGAACGAGCCATTTCCTCGGACAGAACTTCGCGAAGGCGAGTGGCATCCAGTTCCAGTCAAAGGATGGCGTGCAGGAACACGCCTGGACGACATCATGGGGGGTGAGCACCCGCCTGATCGGCGGCATGATCATGACCCATGCGGACGATGATGGCCTGGTGCTGCCGCCGCGCCTTGCACCGGCGCACATCGTCATCCTGCCGGTGATCCAGAAGCCCGAGATGGCGGAGCACGTGCTTGGCTGGTGCCGCGCGCTGGCGAAGGAACTCTCGGCGGTCTCGTTCGCCGGGGAACCGGTCCGTGTGGAGATCGACGATCGCGACATCCGCGGCGGCGAAAAGGCATGGACATGGATCAAGCGTGGCGTGCCGGTGCGGCTCGAGGTCGGTCCGCGCGACATCGAGAGCGACAGCGTGTTCTGTGCGCGCCGTGACCGCGGACACAAGGAGAAGGCGGCCGTGAAGCGCACTGACTTCGTGGCCGGCGTCGCCGCGCTCCTGCAGGAGATCCAGGACGGCCTGCTTACGCGTGCGGTCGCGCATCGCGACGCCAACACGCGTCACATCGACACCGAGGCGGAGTTCCGCTCGTGGTTCACGGCGCCAACGGTGGCCGAGGGCCAGCCCACGCCGATGCACGCGGGTTTCGCGATGACGCACTTCTGCGGCGATCCGGCGATCGAGGAACGCATCAAGGATGAGCTCGGCGTGACGGTGCGTTGCATCCCGATCGACGGCGATGCCGAGCCGGGGACGTGCCCCTTCAGCGGCAAGCCGAGCGCGCGGCGCGTGGTCTGGGCGAAGTCGTACTGAACCGCGAATAAAATCCACCCCGAACGCGGTCAAACTGCGGTTGCACTGAATTCGCGATTTTTCTCCACGCACCGCTTCCCCTCGGCGGTTCCCGCGACATGATGATTTCGGAGCGGTTCCGTTCGAATCGCAAAAACTAGGAGAGGAGAAGAGGGATGTATCTATTTATGGGAGCGGCTATCGCCGCGGTGGTTATCGCACCGCTGGCGCAGGGTGCCATCGTCAATGAAGCCGTGCCATCGTGGCGTGGCCAGACCAACACGGTCTTTTCCGGCTGGGAATCGTTCATGAGTGGCTTCGGCGGGTTCAACTCGGCCGATCGCTCGGGTTCGTTCTGCGGTTGCTCGCTGTTCAACTTCGGGGCCGGTTCGGTGCTCGATGCCGACGGCGACATCCGTGCTGGCGACGCCGGCCTCGACATCAAGCTCGTCGGCGGCCAGTTCTCCACCCAGCGCCTGCGCTCGATGGTCGTGAACCTGGCGACTTGGGATGGCTGCGTCGAGACCTCGCAGATGCAGCTGCGATTGGTCGATGGCAACGGTGCCGTCACGTTCATCGCGCCAAGCACCTTGAATGAGAACGACCAGCAGACCTTCGACGATGGCTCCATCTACCGCTCGCGCGTCTACCGCTTCGACGTGGTCGATGGTTACCTCTCGAGCGGCGCGGTGACCCAGTGGCGGCTCGAGTTCACGTCTGCCGGCGGCACGGCGCTCGATGCGATCGCCATCGATCTTGACTTCAATGCGGTGCCTTCGCCCGGCGCCATGGCTCTTGCCATCCTTGGCATGACCGTGGCGCGCATGCGACGGCGCTGATCCGAACCTCTTCCCCCCTCCGCGCGCCATGCGGCGCGCCTTGGCGGGACGGTCCCCTCGACCGTCCCGCTTTTTCATTGGTGCACGCGGTCAGGCCGGCGGTGCGTCAACCCGCATGAAGGGCGCGCACTTGGTGATGGTCGTGCCAGCCGCCAGGGTTCCCCACGCTGCATCGCGGACGAGATCGCGCGGCGTCGTGCCGCCATAGGACGCGAGCACCTCGTCTGCCTTGGTCACGAGGATCGGCTGCAGCAGCGCGGCAGCAGCGCGCACACCTTGCGCGCAGCAGGCGAGGATCGCCCCGACCTCAGGCAGGTTGGTCGGATCCTTCGCGAGCTTGAAGGGCTGGGTTTCATTGATGCTGGCGTCCACGGCGCGGATGATCGAGAGCGCGGCATCGGCGGCCTGGTCGAGCTCGAAGGCGCGGTAGTGGGCGAGGGCGCGATCGCGTGCACCCTCGACGAGCGCCTTCCAGCTCGGCGAGCCTGGCACGATCGATGCTGGCCGGTCGCCATCGGGTGCGCAGGGCAGCGTGCCGTCGAAGTACTTGCCGATCATCGCGCTCGTCCGGCTGGCGCAGTTCGCGTAGGTGTTGACCAGCTGCGCGGTGTACAGCTCGTGAAACTGCTTGGGCACGAAGTCGGCATCGGTGGCCCCCAAGGGACCTTGGGTGATCATGGCCCATCGCCAGGCATCGAGCCCATAGGCAGCCACGTACCGCTCGATCGTCGGCAGGTCGATGAAGTTGCCCAGCGACTTCGACATCTTCTGCCCGTTGCTGATCCAGAACGAGTGCGCGTAGACGCAGGCCGGCAGCGGCAGTTCGAGCGCCATGAGCATGGCCGGCCAGACCACCGCATGGAACCAGAGAATCTCCTTGCCGATCACGTGGTAACGCGCGGGCCACCACTCGCGCCGCGCGCCGCCATCAGGCTCGGCCAGGCCGAGCGCGGTGGCGTAGTTGAAGAGCGCATCGATCCAGACGTAGATGACGTGCTCGGGGTCGTTGGGCATGGGGATGCCCCACGTGAAGTTCGTGCGGGTGATCGGCACGTCCTGCAGGCCATCGCGCAGGCGGCCCTTGACCTCGTTGAAGCGCGCCTCGGGCCGCACGAAGCCGGGATTCGCCGCGAAGAAGGCGTCGAGCCGCTCCTGGAACGCACTCAAGCGGAAGTAGTAGTTGCGCTCCTTCGCACGCACGAGCGGCTTGCCGCTGATCGGGCTCAGGTAGTTGCACTCCTTCGCCCGGGTCTCGGTGACGTACTCCTCCTGGCTCTCGTCGTACCAGCCTTCGAACTCGCCGGCATAGACCGCGCCGGTGGCGAGCAGCCGCCGCACGAATTCCTGCACCTGCCGCTCATGGCGAGGTTCGGTGGTGCGGATGAAGTCGTCGTTCGAGAGCCCGAACGTGCCGAGCACGCGGCGGAACTCGGCGCTGTTCTCGTCGGCGAGCTCCTTGGGGCTGATGCCGCGCTCCTGCGCGCTCTTCTCGACCTTCACGCCGTGCTCATCGGTCCCGGTGAGGAAGAAGACATCCTCGCCGCACGCCCGCATCGCGCGCGCCCACACATCGCACAGCGTGGTCGTGTAGGCGTGGCCGATGTGGGGTCGGTCGTTGACGTAGTAGATCGGCGTCGTGATGTAGGCGCGTGCCATGGCTGCGCGATGGTATCGGTGACCGGGTCCCGCCCGGCCGCGTACAGCGGTCTCGTGCTCAGCGCGACTGCGCAGCGCTGCGCTCGGGCGCATCTGCACCGGCGAGCACCTGCGTGAGGAGCGCGGCATCGTCGCCCATGACGATCCACAGCAATCCGCCGTCGCGCCAGGCATAGACCGATGCCTCGTCGGTGCGGCCCACGTCCCCGATGAGCTCACCTGGCTCGAGCGGGACGAGCTGCCCGAAGCGATCGCACACCGCAAACTGCCCGACATCCTCGGCAAGACCGATCCAGACCTGCACCTCGCTGCCGCTTCCGTACCCAAGGATGGCGGTCTGCTGCAGCGCGCCGTCGGTCTCGACCAGGATCGCCTTGAGCACCAATCCGGTCGGAGCAAGATCCGGCATGGCGATGGGACGGCCGAACGCCCGCTGCAGCCGAGTGGCCATCATCCCCTGCGATTCAGTGCCCACGCTGTGTGGACGCAGCAGGTGCTGCGCCTGGATCTCGCTGCGAAGGCGTTCCAGGCCCGCGACGACCTCGCCGACAGGCACGAATCCATCGGTCGAACCCGAAGGGCGAGCGCTCGGCACGACCAGTCCGAAGGTCACCGCCATGGCCATCAGCGCCAGCACGGCGGCCACGGCCCAGGGATGTGCCCGATCCGTCACGGGTTCGCGCATGGTGCAACCTTATACTTTCGACGTGCTGCAGCGCGCCCTCATCCCTGGACTGCTCGTGGCGATCGTGGCCGCATCGGCGCACGCGCAGAACACGCTCGATTCGAGCATGTCTCGCAACGCGACCTCGCGGCAGGGCACGGCGCTCGATCGCAACCTTCGCCGTGGCTCATCCGGGGTGAACGAATCCCGCCGATCCGGCTACAGCAAGGACGAGTGCGATTACCGCAACCTCGTCGTCACCGGCGGCGTCGCCGGGGGTTCGCAGTTCCGCGGCAACGTGGGCTACACCGCGCCGACTGACTTTCGTGGTGGGAGCACGGCGTTCCTGAATCCGGGTGCCTCCACGGGGAGTTCGCGCGTGGGCACGATCGAAGGGTTCCTCGCCGGCTCGGCACTGAGCAACCCGGCCTTCATCAACAGTTCGCGCGCCCAGGATCGATTCCTGCTCGCCAATGGCCTGGGCCAGTTCCAATGGCGCCCGTACCTGACGCCTGACCCGGTCGAGCTCTCACGAGTGCCGGACTGGCGCCGCGTCGACAGCCAGGTCCGTCTTGATGACGTGGTTGGCACGCAATCGTTGGCTGGGTATCGATCGGGTGCGCAGCAGTGGAAGCAGCTTGCTTACGCGGCCGATGATCGCAACCGACCCAGCTTCGCCACCTACTTCCACCCCGTCAAGGGCGCGACCACCGTCGGGGTCGAGAATCGCCCTGACTTCTTTGCACCGAGTCCTTACGAAGCCGCGCAGGTCAGGCAGGACATCGATCGGGGACTGGTGCCCTTCGAGCGGGCAATGACATCCTTCGACCAGGCCTACCGCCGACGCTTGGATGACCTTGAACGCTCGGGCCAGCCCGTGTCCCGCGACTACCGATCGCTCCTTGAGCGCGTGAGGCAGCGGGCAGCCGACGATGTCAAGGCTCGCCGTGAACGAGAGAAGTCCTCGGCCGTGCCAACCGAGGATGATTCTGCCGCGCTCCTCGAGAAGATTCGGGACCAGCGT
>JASGCG010000136.1 GCA_030054235.1 Bacteroidia bacterium | reverse complement strand
CTCACCAAGGCTCGCGAACTCGGCGTGCAGGTCTGGGAGGGCGACGAGGCACTGCGCGAGCTGGCCGCACTCGGCGCGGTCGTCAAGGCGTAGGTGCGCCGCCGCGCTCGGCATCGCCGGGCGCCGGCTGCGCCACCCCGAACTGCGGTGCTCCGCGGAGCGTGCCCAGCATCATGTCCCGGTCCTCGACCTGCCGGGTCGTCACGGCACGGTCGCGATCGATCTGGGCGACCCACCACTGCGTGGAGTCGTCGCGTGCCTCGACCTCAAGCCCGATCATCACGCCGCCGTAGTGAACAAGCGGTCCCCAGACGTTGCGCCAACGGCCGTCGATGCCCAGCGTGAGCCGGTCTTCGTCACCGTCGGGCAGCGTGTGCAGCAGTTCCCAGCGCACGGGCTCGGGCGTGGTGCCGTGGCCGATCACCCGGAAGTGGTAGTCGTCGCCCATCCACTCGAACGCGGGGAAGTTCACCGTCTGGCGCCCCGGCAGCAGGCTGCCGCCCAGGTACCACGCCAGGGCCGCCGCAAGCAGCACGAAGATCACGATGTTGATCAGGAGGGCGCGAAGTCCCAGGGTGAGCAGCGGCAACGGGCTCGGCATCGTCGAAGGCTACCGTCAGAAGGCGAGCCGGCCGCTCCACAGCATCCAACCGACGAGTGCCGCCAGCAGGATGCGCCAGAGTCCGCACCACAGGAATCCGCCGCGCCCGATGAAGGCCACGAGCCATGAGATGGCGAAGGCGGCGCTCACGGCAGCGACGATGATGCCGACGGCAACGGGCATCACGCCACCGAGCAGCTCGATGCCGCCGTCCTGTCGCAGGAGCTTCAGCAGGCTGTAGGCGCACGCAGCACCGAGCGTGGGCAGTCCGAGCAGGAAGCTGAACTCTGCGGCGGCGCGCGGCCGCAGCCCGACCGACAGCCCACCGAGGATCGACATCATGGAGCGGCTCGTGCCTGGCCACATCGCCACGCACTGCATGAGCCCGATGAGCACGCTCTGCACGACCGTGAGCGAGCTGCCGTCGACTTCGGTGCCGCGCTCATCGGCGGCCCGCTCGCGGACCCATTTGTCCAGGAGCACGAGCGCCACGCCCCCGATCGCCAGCGCCAGCACGACCGGCAGGGGCTTGAACAGCCGCGCTTCGAGCCAATCATCGAGCAGGAGCCCAAAGATCGCGGCCGGGATGAACGCCGCCACCAGATTGCGCAGGAGACGGAGTGCCTGCCGATGGTCGGCGGCCTTGCGGACCAGACCCGTCACGGCGACGCACGCATGCGCCATGCCGCGCACCTTGCTCCAGTACAGGCCCGCCACGGCAAGGATCGCGCCGCCCTGGATCACGATCGAGAAGGCATCGACGGCGCGGCGCTGCTCCTCGTCCGAACGCAGCCCGAGCCATTGTGCGGTCAGCAGCAGGTGACCGGTCGAGCTCACCGGGAGGTACTCGGTGATGCCCTCGACGAGCCCGAGGATCACGGCATCGAAGAGCGTCATCGGCGGTGTTCCTGGGCAAGCCACGGCATCATGGCGCGCACGGTACGTCCTGCGTCCTCGAGCGGCATGGCGGTCGCGGCCGCGCGCCCCTCGCGCAGTCGCCTGCCACCCTCGCGCTGGTCAGCCATGAGGGCCGCGAAGAAGCTCCCATCACGCACCCTCGCGAGCACGCCCTGCATGGCCTCGCGTGTTCGATCGTCCACCACGATCGGTCCGGCCTCGTCAATGCCGAAGGCAGCGGTCGGCGAGATGCGTTCGCGCATCCCGGCGATGCCGTGCTCGTAGACCAGGTCGGCGACCTGCTTGAGTTCATGGATGCACTCGATGTAGGCGATCTCAGGCGGGTAGCCAGCCGACACGAGCGCGTCGTAGGCAGCCTGCATCAGGTGGACCATGCCGCCGCACAGCACGGTTTGCTCGCCGAAGAGGTCGGTCTCGGCCTCGATCGCTGCCGTGGACTCGATCACGCCCGAGCGGCCGCAACCGATGCCCGCGGCCCACGCGAGCGCAAGCGCGCGGGTCCGCTCTGGATCCGCACCGGGGCTGTGCACCGCGAGCAGGGCAGGAATGCCTTGGCCCATCGTAAAGCGCATGCGCAGGGTGGCGCCCGGTCCCTTCGGTGCAACCATCACGATGCCGCGCGCAGGCGGCGCCGTCACCAAGCCGTAACGAAGTGGTGCGCCGCAGACGAAGCCGGCAACCGCGTCCGCGCGCATCGCTGGTTGCACGGCCGACCAGACGTCGCCCGCCACATGGTCAGGCACGCAGACCGCGACCAGCACAGCCTGCGATGCGGCGTCGGCGGCGGCGAGTTGCTGGAATCCCTCGTTTCGAGCTGCATCCCGTGCAGCGGATCCAGCCCGGCCGCCGACGACGACGTTGATCCCGCTGTCGCGCAGGTTCATCGCGTGGGCGCGGCCTTGGTTGCCGAAACCGAGGATCGCGACGGTCTGGCCGCGCAGCGGTTCCAGCCACTGTCCAGCGGAATCCTGCAGAACTTGGCACTCGGGGCGACCCATGGCAGCCCCCGGAACATAGCCGTCGGGCCACGATTCGGTTGGAAGCGGGTGAAACCGTGGCAAGATCAGGATGCGTGCGGCGTTTCAGTGCCTGAACCCTTCAAGCCCGCTGGCTACCTCAACCGATAACGACCCCATGACTGCTCTTGCCGACCAACGAACGTCCGAACGCTACGGGGTCCACGCCCCGTACACGGCTGTTCGCGTCGAGACTCGCAGCGGCGCTGGTGTTCCGCTCGAAGGCCACGCGTACGACATCTCGGCGACCGGGCTGAGGTTCGAACTCGACGAAGGCCTGAAGGTGGGTGAGCCCCTGAGCCTCGAACTGCTGCTTCCCGGTGCCGGCGGCTGGGTGCGCCTGGCGGGCCGGGTGGTTCGGCTCTTCGATGAGGCCGATGATCCGGGGCCGCGCCGCATGGCGCTGCACGTCGATTCGTTCGAGAACGAGTCGCATCGGGAACGGCTGCTCGGTCACCTCGACCGCGGCTACCTGATGATGGCCTGATCGGTCCGCGAGCGCCCCATGCCATCCAAGCGATCGTCGACAGCGTCCAGGTCGGGCAAGGTGTCTTCGGGCAAGGTGTCTTCGGGCAAGGTGTCTCGTCCTGCCAAGAAGGCCTCGCGCAAGCCAGCAGCCCAGCCCGCACCGAAGCCGGCGGCCAAGCGACAGCGTGTGGCTGCCACCGGTCCCGCTGGCGCATCAGGCACCTCGAAGCATGACGAGCGATTCGCGCTGATCGGCCACGTCTTCGGCGACGTGGCCCTGATGCGGCTCGCGCTCACGCACGCGTCGGTCAGCGACACGCGCATGGCGAGCAACGAACGTCTCGAGTTCCTCGGCGATGCCGTGCTCGGGCAGGTCATCTGCGAACACCTGTACCGGCGCTATCCCGATCGCCTCGAAGGGGATCTCACCAAGCTCAAGTCGTATCTCGTCAGCCGCGAGATGTGCGCGCAGCTGGTGCGCGAGGCGGGGTTCCACCGGATGATCTCCATCGGCAAGGGCATGATCAGCGTGGACCAGCTCCCCAAGAGCGTGCTCGCGGGCCTCTTCGAGAGCCTGGTCGGTGCGATCTACCTCGATGGTGGCAGCGAGGCCGCGCGTGCGTTCGTGCTGCGACACATGGAGCCGCACATCGAGCGCACGCTGCAGCTTGGCCACCAGGAGAATTACAAGAGCGTGCTCCAGCAGCTTGCGCAGCAGGCCGGTCTCGGCTCGCCGACGTATTCGGTCATGGGCGAGCGTGGCCCCGATCACGAGAAGAACTTCGAGATCCGCGCCCAGATCGGTGACCGGGCGTTCACCAGCTGCTGGGGGATGAGCAAGAAGGCTGCGGAGCAAGGTGCGGCGCTGCATGCGCTGCGGGAGCTCGGGTTCGTCGTCGATGGCCCGACCGGCCCGCAGGTGCAGGTGCCTCAGTCGATCGCAGACACGATGCCCTGAGCGATCTCGCTGGGCGTGCGCCCGTCGGTGGCCACGATCGCGTCGGCGAGCCCTTCCAAGGTCGGCCAGCGTCGCGCGCGGATCTCGGAGACTTCACGGTCGGGTGCCGCACCGGTCAGGCTCGGACGTGTCCCAGGCGATTGGCGGATGCGCGCGCCAAGCACCTCATCCGGCGCATCAAGCAGCATGACGCGCCAGCCCGATCCGCGAGCAGCGTCGATCATGGCACGCGCGCCCGGAGCCATGGGTGTTCCGCCCCCGAGGGCGATCACCGTGTGTGCGGTGGCGCGCAGTGCATCGGCGAGGGCGGCGGCTTCGAGCGCACGGAAGGCAGCTTCCCCAAGCGCGATGAACGCATCGTGCGCCGAGCACGAGCCCGCGGCGAGCGCGACGGCATCGTCGAGATCCAGGAAGGTCCCGCCCGAGAGGCGCGCGATCGCTCGACCAACCGACGACTTGCCGGTGGCACGAAGACCGATCAGGATGAAGCGTTGCATGCGGAAGATCGGCGCGAAGCGCCAGGCATGCGACCAGGGGCGCGAGCGCTCAGCGCACGCGGATCGCGCGGCCGAGGCGGCGCTTGCGATTGATGATCTTGCGGCCCTTGCGCGTGCTCATGCGGCTGCGGAAACCGACCGAGCGGACCTTCTTCGTACGGCTGACCTTGTGGGGATAGTGCATGGCGATCTCGGTGGTTGGCTCAACTGGGCGAGCCACACAGGCTAGCGGTCCTCTCGGCAGAGGGCAAGAGGATGATCCAGTCCAGCCTGTGGTTATCAGAGGCCAGCGCCCGGTCGACGCTGCTCGGCTGGGCCGTGCGGTGACCCGGCATCAGGCCGTGACGCCTCACGCGGTGGCGTGCCGCGACAGCTGGCCCTCGACGAGGAAGATCACCTCCGTGGCCACCGACGCGGCCAGGTCGGCGATGCGCTCGAAGCGCTGCGCCATGGCCATGATTTCCAGATCGGCCTCCACCCACTCCGGATGGGCGGGCATCTGTTGCCGGGCCCAGAGCAGGATGGCCTTGTTGATGTCGTCGACCCGACGGTCGCTGTTGCGAACGTGGCGGCCGAGCGTGGCGTCTTCGTTGCCCAGGGCCACGAGCACGTCGGTGAGCATGGTGCGGGCTGCGAAGGCGATGTCGATGAGGTCGCCCGGGAGCTCGTCGTGCTCGATCTCTGAGAGGCGGAGGATGCGCTTGGAGATCCCGCGCGCCATGTCGGCCATGCGCTCGAAGTCCGTGTTGATGCGCATGACCGCCAGCACCAGCCGAAGGTCGCCCGCCACTGGGTGGGCAAGCGCAAGCAGGCGCATCGCGTGCTCCTCGATCAAGGTCTCCATGCGATCG
>JASGCG010000002.1 GCA_030054235.1 Bacteroidia bacterium | reverse complement strand
TCGGTGTGCCGCAGCTGCACCTTGAAGTCCTGGAAACGCTCGATGGCGTAGACCAGCAGCACTTCATCGCGGCTGTCCACGACGTACACGGCTTCGATGGGCTCGGCCGGCGTGCCCTGGCCCGTGGTGGCCGAGCACACGCTGTAGCCCTGCTGGCCGCTGTTGGCCTGGTCGGCATAGGCGCGCTGCTCGAGCCGGCCCGCCTGGATGATCACGAGCGCACCGAGGAGGACCGCGGTGGCCCAGAGGATTGCAGCCCCGGTGCCGATGGATTGCTTGTCGTGGCGAGTGCTCATCGTCCGCCCCTCCGTGCCTGCATGCTGTCGGCCGCGATGTTGCGGTATCCGACGTAGCTCATCTTCTTGCCGGCGTCGTCCCAGGCGAGCGCGACGAGCTCGTTGTTGGTTTCGTCGATCACGTAGACGACCGACAGGGGCGTGCCGGTCACGCCGCTGGAGATCAGCATGTAGGAGCCGCGCTGGCGCTGCTGCGCGCTGGCGCTGCCTGAGAGCGAGACCAGCGCGAGGGCCGCCAGCAGCACGGCATTCAGCGCGATCAGGGAGAGGAACTGCGTTCGTGACATGAAGGGTCTCCTGTGTGGTGTGATGATCGGCTCGTGGGTCGTTATGGCGTGATCAATCCTGTGCGGACCACGAGATCGATCCGTGATCAAGCCATGATCAATCCATGTGGCTGCGCTTCACCGGATAGAGCGCCACGCCGAGCACGCCGGCGCCGATCAGGAACATGACGGCGTAGCCGAGCCATGCCGGTGCAGGGCTGTTGACGCTTGGCTCGCGAGGCCCTTGCGCCAGGGCAACCCCGGCCACGAAGAAGGCAGCGACCACCGGGGCGAATCGTTCAATGCGGCTCATGGCCGGACTATACCGGGGGCCTCGGGCGCAAGCGCCACACGCTTGCCATCGCGCACCGCGCGCACCACAGGGTGACCCGGATCGTGATCGAGCACGATGCGCAGGTCGCGTTCGAGGGCTTCCTGCAGGAACGCACGCTTCGTCAGCATGGTCTGGTAGGGCAGCATGTCGTAGCCGAGGCTTGACGATGGATGGGCGTGGTGACGCGTGGGCATGAGGTCGCCGGGAAACGCCCATGCTCCGTCGTGACCCTCGATGAAGACGCCCTGCATGCCCCAGGTGTGCCCAGGCAGCGGCCGGAGCTCGATGCCCGGCAGCGGTTCCGACGTGCCGTCGTGGAGCACGATCTGCTGCGCGATCGGGTCAAGCACGGACCGCAGGTACGTCCGCGTCATCGTGCTCTTGTTCGCGAGCGCATCCTCCCATTCGGTGCGCTGCACGTGGATGCGTGCGCCCGTGAAGACCGGGGCGATCGATGCATCGGGCCCGGTCGTCAGCCCTGCGGCATGATCGAAGTGCAGGTGCGTCACGATGACGTCGGTGATCTCCTGCGGGGTCACACCGAGTTCCGCAAGCGCATCGACCACGGTGCGGCGGGCGAGCAACCATGCGGCGCGATCCGAGTCGCTCCAGCGGTCGCCATAGCCGGTCTCGACGAGCACCGTGCGTGCACCATCACGCAGGAGCAGCGCGTTGCACGCGAGCGGGATCCGGTTGTCGGCATCGGCCTCCACCCAGGTCGACCACTGCACCTTCGGGATCAGCCCGAACATCCCGCCGCCGTCGAGCCGGAAGTCACCGGCGCGCAGCACATCGACATGCCATCGGTTCATGCTTGGCCTGCTCCGTGCTCGCGGGTCAGGGCGCAGTCGCCGGTGCTGCGGCCGGCGGCGTTGCTGCGGGTTGCGTTCCGCTTGCCGGGATCACGCGATCAGGCATGGGCGGACCGACGCGTGGATCCTCCATCGGCGGATAGATCATCACGCGCGCACGATCGATCGAGATCGCGCCTTGCTTCTGGGCGGGCGAGCCGAGGATGGCCATGCGACCGTGCGCGGGCATGTCAGGCTCCTCGCGCTCGCCCACGCTGGCACGGTCGACGAACGTGTTCACGCGTGCTCCCTTGATGGCCACCGCGATCGCATGGTCCTTGCCGTCACGCAGGCGATCGACGCCGATCTTCGAGCGCACGCCGCCGTCCAAGGAGTCGCCGTCGGCAAGGCGCACGAGGAATGCAGCGCCCGGATCATCGCATCGACCTTCGATGATCGCCAGGCAATCGCCGTACGCCTCGTCGCTCACGAGGACCGATGGCTCGGCTTCGGTGGCGGGGTTCACAAGCCGGGCGTGGGGCGGAATGCCATCGAGCGGCCACGGCAGCCCCGATCGGGCTGACCAGCCTTGCAACGCCCCGCCGTCGAACATGCGCACGACCTTGGGTGGCGGCAACTCGGCGATCATCACTCGGCGCCACTGCACGGTGGTTCTGCCGGAATGGACCTGGAAGGCGATGCGCCCGTCCTCATCCATGATGTCCACGCCATTGGCAGCCGGTACGCCGTTCACCCAGGTGCGGAACCACGGACCACGGCATTCGATGACGTATCGATTCCACTCCCCTGCCTTGAAGGCACTCCGTGCCGCTTCATTGTCCTTCAGGTCGAAGAGCCATCCGCGACGGCCTTCATCGTAGATCCCGCCGCTCCATGCACGGGGCGTGGGGTCGATCTCGACCTGGTATCCGACGAGCGACCCGGAGCCCTCGTCCTCGCGCACCTGGCTGCGGACCTGGATCCCTGAGTTGCCCTCGTCGATGCGCAGTTCGAGGTCGAGCACGAAATCGCCGTAGTTGCGCGGGCTGACGAGGAAGGCGTTGCGCGTGTCCGTGCCGCTGCCGGTGAGCACACCATCCTGCATGGTGAACCTGGCGAGGCCGCCGACGATGTGCCATCCCTTGATCGATCGATCGGGGAAGAGAGGCTTGAGCGCAGGCTGCAGCAGGCGTTGGGCATCGTCGCGTGCCGTCGGTGCAGTGCATGCCGCGTGCGGCAGCGGCGTCGCGCGCCAGGTCGGTTGCACGCTTGGCGCTGTGGTGGCGATTGCCCTCTCGGTGAGCGAGGTCGCGGCGCGCGAGGTCGTGGCGAGGAAGCCGGCGACGAGGAGCATCGTCATCAAGGCGATCGATCGCGTGGGTCGTGCCATGCGAGGATCGTAGCCCGGGACTAGCCTTGCTCCGATGATGACATCGCCCAAGGTCACGCTGTTCGGAGCCGCAGGCGAGGTCACGGGATCCTGCACGCTGGTCGAGTCGGCGTTCTCGCGCGTCCTGGTCGATTTCGGCATGTTCCAGGGTGCGCCGGAGCAGGAACTGCGCAATGCCGAGCCCCCGCCGATCGATTTCGCGAAGCTCGATGCGGTGGTGCTGACCCACGCGCACGTCGATCACTGCGGGCGGCTGGGCATGCTGTCGCGGCTGGGATTCAATGGCCCGATCATCGTGAGCGATGCCACGAGCGAGTTGTTGCCGCGGGTGCTCCGATCGAGCGCAACGCTGCAGTTCGTCCGGGTCGAGGAACACGGCGCGGGAACCGCGCCGAGCTTCGAGGTCCTCGAGCCCGCGCACCTCGTGCAGTCGAGCCGTGCTCGTGACGTGCCGCCGGTGGTGCTGTTCGGGCATCGCGATGCGGACCGGGTGGCCAAGATGGTTCGGGCGATTCCCTGGTCGGCGTGGCATGAGTTGCCGGGCGGGATGCGGGTCCGATTGCACCATGCCTGCCATGTGGTTGGTGCGGCGAGCGTGGAGCTCGAGCTTGAGCACGACGGTGCACGCCGGCGCGTGCTCTGTTCAGGCGACATCGGTCCATTCAACAATCCCCTGCTGGCGGCGCATCAATGGCCTGAGCGCGCGCCGGACCTGGTGGTGATGGAGTGCACCAATGGGCATCGCTCGTTGCGGGAGCAGGATGCCGTGCGGACCTTCGACGCGGTCGTGCATGACGCCGTGGCGAACGGACGAAGGCTGCTGTTTCCGGTGTTCGCGCTCGGTCGCGCGCAGCAGCTGCAGCAGCACTTCGCAAGGCTCTCGCGCGATGGTGCGCTCGACGGGTTCCAGGTCTATCTCGACAGCGGCATGGCGGTGCACGGCGCGACGGTGCTTGAGCGGCATCCGCGGCTCCTGGCGCCTGCGCCGCAGCGCATGATGCTGCGCGGCGAATCACCGCTCGAGTTCCCGCAGCTGCACCGGCTGACGAGCCGATCGCAGAGCGAGGACCTTCGCTCGATCCGAGGCGGCTGCGCGATCCTCGCCGGTTCTGGCTTCTGCGATGCGGGGCCGATCGTGCGCCACCTGCTCGATCATCTTGAGGACGAAGGGACGTCGGTGGTCTTCACGGGATTCCAGCTCGAAGGTTCGCTCGGTCGCGCGCTGCTCGAGGGTGCCACGCGCGTTCGGGTGAACGGCCACGAGCGCCGGGTGCGGTGCAGGATCGAGCGCGTCGAGGGCGTGAGCGGGCACGGCGACCGCGAAGACTTGCTGCGGTGGTTTGCGGGATTCCCGCAGCGGCCGACAAGAGTCGTGCTCAATCACGGCATCGCCGATGCGCGCAGCGGATTCAGCGCAGCGCTCGCGACCGACGGAACGACCGTGCACGCGCCCGCGCTGGGCGAACCGGTTCTGTTCTAATCGACAAGCAGTTGCGAAACGTTAGGCCTCGATCGCGAACAGCCGCGTGAATCCCATGCGTTGCAGCAGCTGGTGGTACTCGGGCTTCGGGCCACGGAGCTTGAGCGGCAGCGCTCCATCCTTGCAGAGCCGATAGAGCAACAGCAGCGCTTCGAAGCCGCTGCTGCACATCGCCGTGACGGCGCCGACTTCCAGGACCACGTCACCAAGTTCCTTGGGGCGTCGCTTCATCGCCTGTTCGATGTCGTTGCGCAGGACGGTGGCGAGATCGCTGTCGATCACGCTGGGGACAACCTTGAGCACGTACGTCGTCGCATCGCGGCGAACAAGGATGGTGGGATCGGTCGGGCGCATCGCGGAGATCATCGACCGAATCGGTTCGCGCAGGCCGGGAATTCTGGCCCCATTACGTCCTATAACAACTCGCAGAATTTGTACCCGTTTGTTGAGGAGTGTTCTTCTCCAACGCTACATTCCGCCCCTGCAAGGAGGCACACATGTCGATTGAAGGTGGAGATCGTGCGCCGAAGATGGCGCGAAAGTTGGGGCGTGGCTTGGGGAATCTGATTCCGGTCCCATTGCCACCCAAGGTTCGTGAAGCGTCGGAAGTTGAGGCTGCTGACTCGGTTCCAGCCCCGAAGCCGAACCTGTCGGCCAGCACAGGTTCCACGGGGAACACTGGGCCCAACGCCGCGCCTCCTGTCGGCATCAGCGCCACCGCTCGTCCTGTTCCCCCTGCCATGCCGCATGTCGCGACACGGTTGGCCGCTTCACAAGCCAGCACGGCACCAAATGCCGCGCAATCGGGCGCCGCTCGCTCTGATCGGTCGGTGACTCCACCGACTCCGGAAGCCGCCCCTTCAACGTCGGTTCAAGCGCATACCGAGGCAGGCACGTCATACCGAGTCGTCCCGGTGGCCTCGATCAGCCGAAATCCGTGGCAGCCGCGGGAGATGTTCCACGAGGAACAGATCCGGGAGCTTGCTCAGTCGATTGAGTCGGCGGGGCTCATGCAGCCGCTGGTGGTTCGGGCGAAGGGGAAGGGCTTCGAGTTGATTGCGGGCGAGCGCCGCCTCCGCGCGTTGGCGCTTCTGAAGCGAACCGAGGCACCGGTCGTGATCCACGATGTGGATGATCAGGTGGCTGCTGAGTGGGCGCTGATCGAGAATCTCCAGCGCGAAGACCTGAATCCCATGGAACGGGCGATCGCGATGCAGCGCCTCGTCCAGGAGTTTGAGCTGACTCACGAGGAGCTTGCGGATCGCCTGGGCTTGAAGCGCGCCTCGGTCACTAACATATTGTCGCTCAACCACTTAGACGCCAAAACCGCGTCGCTCGTGCGGTCCGGATCGCTCTCGGCTGGTCATGCGAAGTGCCTGTTGAGCGTCGATTCCATGCCGGAGCGACTGCGTTTGGCTGAAGCTTGTGTCAAGGAGGCTTGGCCCGTTCGCAAGCTCGAGCAGGAGGCCAAGCGGATCCGCGAACGTTCCACGGGGAACACCCGGCTTCCGCCGACGCGCAGCATCAGCGCCCATGTCGCGGATCTCGAACGTCAACTCACCGAGCACCTGGGCACGAAGGTGACGATTCAGATGGGGCGCAAAGCCAACACAGGGCGAGTTGTCCTCCAGTTCTACTCCAATGCGCAGTTCGACGGGCTCCTGCAAGCCATGAACTTCTCGAACGACGGGTTATAAGACGTTATGGACAGCCTCCTGGGCCCGGTTCGTTGCGACACCGCGACGCACCGGGCCTTCTTCATGTGCAGCAGGGCAGGGGGTCGATGCAACGCCGTCGCGTGCTTGCGGTTCGTCCGCGCGTGGGCATAGCGTCCGCTCTCCCGCATCCGCATTTCCAGGAGTCCCTGACATGATGCTTCGCACGATCGTTGCCGTCCTTGTCCTCGCCATCGGTTCATTTGCCGTCACCGCAGCGGTCGAACCGCCGCCGGAGGGCGTGGCCTACACGATCGATGGTGTGCACTCGAAGGCCCTCTTCCGGGTGCAGCACCTCGGTGCCGGTCGGTTCTGGGGCCGCTTCAACGATGTGTCTGGCACCGTCCTGTTTGATCGCGGCGTCGAAATTCGAATGGACATTGCCATCCGGACCGAGAGCGTCGACAGTGGCAACAAGGACCTCGACAAGCACTTGATGAGCCCGGACTTCTTCAACGCGAAGGAGCCCGCGTGCGCGACGATGACGTTCAAGTCGAGCGGCTGCGCGATGGGCGACAAGGGCATCTACATGGTCACCGGTGACCTGACGATCCACGGGGTCACCAAGCAGGTCACGGTGCCGGTGGAATTCACCGGTGCGGCCGACATGGGGCGCGGCGCCCGGGCAGGCTTCGAGACGACGTTCTCGATCAAGCGCAGCGAGTACGGCATGAACTGGGGCGTCGAGAAGGGCATGCTTGGCGACGAGGTCCGCATCACGGTCGCCCTCGAGGGCGTTGAAGCCAAGGCCGACGAAGCCGGCGGCAAGAAGTGATCGCGCAGCCTGCGGCTGCGCTGCGCCGAGCGTTCGTGATGCCTCAGGATCCAGGATCACCATGCTGACCATGGCACTCGTTGCCGTTGCGGTGCCGGCCCTCGCTGGCATCATCCTGTTCCTGCTGCCCCGATCGCCGTGGGTTGCGGTGGGACCACAGGCTCATGAAGGCCGTCGTGTCGTTCCGGGAACAGCGGGGCTGTCGCTCGGGACGGCGTTCGCGCTGTCCGTCTGGTTGCAGGAAGGCACCACGGCACCGTGGGCGCAGTGGCACACCCTGCCGTTCGTGATCGCAGGGTTCGCGCTGCTCTCGCTCGTGCGTGGTTCGCATGAGCGTCCGATCGACGGCATCGTCGGCTGCTTCTTTGCGCCCTTCATGGCGCTCGTCGCTGCGCTGCTCGTCTTCTCCATGCGGTTTCCAGCATGGACCGCCGGCGATCGCGCACTCGCCGCACTGGCCGCCCTGCCACTGGCCTTCGTCCTGTGCCCTTCGATTGGATCGGCGCCCGCGACCACGGCCATGATCGGTGCGGTGACGTGCGGTTCGATGGCCTCGCTCTGCATGGCCAGCGGATTCGCCAAGCTCGCGCTTGCCTTGGCCGCAGTGGCTGCGTTGCTGCTGGCCATGTCGGTGGCGTGCCGCTGGAATCGTCGGCTCACGCCAGGGGTCGGCGTGGCCACGCTCCTGTCCGCCCTGCTCGTCGGCAGCGCCGCGGCCGGCCAGGCCCACGACTACTCGACGTTCGCGCCGCACTGGTGGTGGGTGGTGGCCCTCTCGCCGATCGCCCCCGTGCTCACGGTGCCGCTGGTCGGCCGCGCCGCGTCAAGTCCCACTGCAGCGGTCACCAAGGTCGTCGTGGCGGCGCTGGTGTGTGCGGTGGCCGTCGTCAGTGCATGGGGCGCCAAGCACGCAGCGAGCGAACCGGTCGCAGCAGCCCAGTCCTGCAGCGATGGCGGCTTCGTGCGACACTGTGCGCATGGCTGACTTCTTCGCCGGCGTTCCGTCGATCGCGTTCAAGGGGCCCGACTGCAACGAGCCGCTCGCACTGCGCCAGTACGACGCATCTGCACTCGTCGAAGGCCGTCCGATGCGCGACCACCTTCGCTTCGCAAGCTGCTACTGGCACACGATGCGCAACGGGCTCTCGGATCCGTTCGGCGCGCCGACGGCGCAGATGCCTTGGGACGACGGGACCGATTCGCTCGACAACGCCTTGCGACGCGTCGATGCGTTCGGCGAGTTCCTCTCGAAGACCGGCATCGGTTTCTGGTGCTTCCATGACCGAGATGTCGCGCCCGAGCGCGACTCGCTCGTCGCGACGGAACGCGACCTGCACACCGTCATCGAACGGCTCGAATCCATGCAGCGCTCGACGGGCGCACGGCTCCTGTGGGGCACGGCATGCCTCTTCAGCCATCCGCGCTACATGCACGGCGCCGCGACGAGCCCGGATGTGCGCGTTTTCCTGCATGCTGCCGCGCAGGTGCGGGTGGCGATGGAGGCCACCATGCGCCTGGGCGGTGAGGGCTACGTCTTCTGGGGCGGGCGCGAGGGCTACACCACGCTCCTCAACACCGACCTGCGACGCGAGCGTGAGCAACTCGCGACCTTCCTGCATCTGGCCGTCGTTCATGCGCGATCGATCGGTTTCACCGGACAGCTCTACATCGAGCCCAAGCCGCATGAGCCGTCGACCCACCAGTACGACAGCGACGTCGAGGCCACGCTGAACTTCCTGCGCGAGTTTGGGCTCATCAATCACGTCAAGCTCAACATCGAGACCAACCACGCCACACTCGCTGGGCACTCGATGGAGCATGAACTCCGCGCAGCCATCGCCGCAGGTGCGCTCGGATCCATCGACGCCAACATGGGCACGCCCGGGCTGGGCTGGGACACCGACCGTTTCCCGACCGACCTTGCGCTCACCACGCAGGTCATGCTGGCTGTGCTCGACATGGGCGGCTTCACGACCGGCGGCCTCAACTTCGATGCCAAGCGGCGTCGCGAGAGCTTCACGCCCGAAGACCTCGTCATCGCGCACCTTGCTGGCATGGATGCCTTCGCGGCCGGTCTCAAGGTCGCAGCCGCGATCCGAAAGGACGGCCGCCTCGCTGCCTTCGTGCGCGATCGTTACTCCAGCTGGCAGGGGGACCTCGGTCGACGCATCCTGTCGCGAGGGGCGAACCTCGCCGAGCTCCATCGACTCGCGCATGATCTGGAAGCGGTCGAGCCCGTGAGCGGTCGCCAGGAGATGCTCGAAGACATCGTGAACCAGATCACGATCCGCGCACTACGGTGACTCCATGGCACAGGAGCTGCTCTTCACATCGGCACCGAAGGGGCTGAAGCCCGGCTCGAGCGGGCTGTGCATCGTGCAGATCTCCGACTCGATGCCGCCGCTGCTCATGCAGCGGCTCGAGGCGATCAGCGTGCATCGCGCGGTTGGTGATGGACAGGATCCGATCCCATCGCTGAGCCATGTGCTTGTCGACATGAATGGCATGCGGCGCCATGTCGTGAGCCGCGTGGCCCACGCCGGCACGGATCATGCGGGGCGCCCGAATCGCCTGGCGCATCATTTGGTGCTGCATGGCGAAGAACTCGGCCTGGGCGGTCCAGCGTGGCTCGTGCAACAACCGGTGTTCAAGACCGCCTGGGATGGGCGCGTGGCCTACCTCGAGGGCGAGGCGTGGCTGCCCGAGGGGTCAACGCAGCCCGTGCACGTGTGCGCGAACTGGAAGACCGTCGCCGGCGATGCAGGTTGGGCTGGCGTGGTGGCCGAGGCTGCCTTGGCGCCGTCGCCCAAGCCGGTCTGGATCATCCATCGCCGCAACGTGCCGGTACTCGCGTTGCTCGACGAAGTCGTGTCCGTCGTGCCGCCGCGCGAGCGGTGGAGGATCACCTTCAGCACGCAGTTCACGCAGCCCTTGCCCAGCGCGGAGTGCACCATCCGATTCTGCCTTGCAGGGACAGACGCCGCCCATGCGGCGCTCCATGCCGAGGGCGTGGTGCTGGATCTCTCGTCGCCCGGACGGCTCGAACGATCGGGCGGCCTGGTCGCGGTTGCCCGATCCGGCCGCGCGGCGGCAGCGTCGCAGGCCCCGGCAGCGACAACGGTGGCACCGGTGGCGCTCGAGCCGGAGCGTCGCGGCAAGCGCGTCGTGCCGATGCTCGAGACGAAGGCGCCGACGCGCATCGATCCGGCGCAGCGACAGGCCAGCATGCCAGCGATCGATGTGGGAGGTGATTCAATGGACCAGGGACCGGCGACATCGACATCACGCAGCGGTCGTGGCCTTCGCGCGGTGCCGTGGCTGCCATGGGTCGTCGCGCTGCTCGTGACTGCATGGGCTGCAATCGCCACGATCAAGATCATCACGACCGAGGCTCCGGCACCGAACGCAGCGCCGCTCGCCGAGATCACGCCGACCGACGCCGAGCGCGATGGGTTGCGTGCGCGGGTCGATGAACTCGAGATGCAGCTCCGGTCCGCCAAGGAGTCCAAGGCCGCCCTCGAGGCGCGCGTCGGCGAGCTCGACCAGCGTGCATCGCGCGATCGCGCAGCGATCGTTGAGCTGGAATCGCGACTCGCCGCCGCTGAAGGAACCGATCGTCCGTCGCGTCCTGGCGCCGAGCCCAACGCTGATGCCGCTGCAGCGCCCAGCACGGTGGCGAAGATGGATGCCTTGCTCAAGCGACCGCAGGCTGCAAGCGGTGAACAGCGTCTCGGTGCGGTCGGCGGTGCATCGATCTCGATCGCATGGCCGGACGGTGCGGATGTGGACGTGGCTTGGCTCGATGGTGCACTCTCGCAGCGCTCGTCGGGCAAGCGCCTGGCCGAACTGCGTTCGATCGATGGTTCGGCCATGTGGATCTGGGACGCTCTCGAACTGCCTGCGCTGAACGGCGAATCGCTCGAGTCGATCCTCGATGCCGTCACGGCGGCCGCCATCATGGTGGATGGCCAACAGGCGGCGACGCGGATCGATCCCCGCACCCTGACGCTGCAGGTACAGCGCAAGGCCCTCATCCCCAAGGCGAGCGATCTGCGGACCACGCTGCGCCTGCCATGGTCGGGTGCGATCACGGTTCATTCGCAGGATGGTCCCCAGACGGTCGAGCCCGGTCGTGCGGCCGCGGTCAACGTCAGCGACGAACTTGGGACACGCGGCGTGTTGACCGTGGCACTGGCGAGTCGTGGCGATCGCGTGACGTTCACGTTCACGCCGGATGCCGCACTCGACCAGGACGCCACGCGCCGCCGGCTCGCCGAGGCGACGCAGGCCAACGAGGTCATCACGCTTGTTCGGGAGCATGATCGCTTGGTGCGGGAGCAACCTGCCAAGGCACGAAAGAACCTGGGCACGCCGAAGAGTCGCGATGCGTACGAGGCTTACCTCGCCAAGCATCCCTTGATCGCCGAGAAGATCGCCGCATACCGGGCACAAGGGCTCGATGACCTGAAGGACCAGCTCGAGCGGGACAGCACTGCTGCTGCGGCCGACCTCGAGGCTGCCACGTCGGCGGTGGCGCGCGGCGATGCGCTGCGCGCGCGGTGGCCCAAGGCCTTCGCCGAGATCGCACCGCGCGGTGGACAGGGCTTCGTGCTCCTTCGCATCGAGGCAGTCGGTCCATGAGCGGCGTGCACCATGGCGGGCAGGTGCTCGATGCGGCGCGAGCAGCCAGCGCGTGGCGCGCTGTGCAGGCGGGTCTCGTCGATGACGAGTCCCTGCACGAGAGCCTGCACCACCAGGTGACGCTGGCGCTCGAGGCGATCCGTCGGCTGCGCCTGGACCGGCGATCGAGCGCAAGGTCGGTGCGCAGCGTGTCGTCGTGCATCTCGACACTGGGTGGTGATGCGGCCATCAGCGCGCTCGCTGCGCCGTGGCTCGCTCGTCACGTCGATGGTTCGGTGCCCGCAGGGCATGATCTGGTCCCGTTGACCCACGACGAACTCGGCGCCCTCTGCGACGCGCTCGGTCCAGTCGATGAGCCATCCGGTTGGACAGGTGCCGACGACGCTGATGGCGTGGAGCCCGGGCTTGGCTGGCATCTTCGACGCACGACGACGCCAGAGCTCGAGCAGGCGATCGATGCATCGCTCGCGCGCGCTGCACGGGTGGCCTTCGATCGTCATCGAGCGGCCGGTCGCATCGCGCCGTGCTGGTCGCTTGCAGCGGAGCTGCATGCGTTCGGTGGACCGGCGAGCGTGGCCCTCTCGGTCGAGCTTGTTCGCTGGCTCGACGCCGTTCGCGGCCTCGACCCCACGGTGCTCGCACGCGTGCTGCTCGATGAGTGGCGCGCCGCATCGGGCCAGGCCGATGATGCAGCGGCGTGGTCATGGGCCGGCGGCGGCCCTGGAGGTGCAGCATCGCTCGCCGATGCCTTGGCGTTGCATGCGCATGAGGATCGCGCGGCTGCCACGCATGCTGCACTCGTGGCCCTCATCGCCAATCCGTTGGCGGACGATGCGACGGTTGCAGCGGCGCTGTCGCGCCATGCCGACCTGGTCGACGACCGCGTCGAACAGGCCCGCGAGGCCCGCGCTCGCACGCATGGTCGCTGGCGCCATGGTCGCCTGGCCTGGGGTGCTGCGAAGGTGGCGCTCGGCCTGGTCGTGGTGGGGCTTGGCGTGTCGTGGGTCGTGCGCGAACGTCAACTCGATGCGCGGGCCCAGACGCTTGCCGCAGAGGTCGATGCCGCGGTGGTTGCCGGCTTCGATCGTGCGCAGTTCGCACCGGCGCTGGCCCTGATGGATCAGGCGGCGCATGATGGCCTCGCTGCACGCGCGGCGATGCTCGACGCCGGCGCCCGGTTGCGCGAGCGCATGGACGCTCGACGCGTCCTCGAGGAAGAAGCCCGCGCTGCGCTTGCTGCGGCGGGCCCGCCCGATGCTCCCGATGCTCCCGTCGCCCGTGTGCGCGCCATGCTCGATGGGCCGACCAGCGAGACCCACCGTGCACAGATCGAAGCGTGGCTCGAGCGTGCACAGCGCGCCGCCGCGGCTCGCGAGGAAGCGCTGCGGGCAGCGCTCGCCGAACGAGTGGCGGCCGTGGCGCAAGCCATCGATCAGGCCGAGGAAGCCGCTCGCAACGGTGGCGATGCACGCAGCCTGATCGCGTCGACGCGCGCTGCCGTGCAGTCGATCACGGATGACACGGCGCTCCCTGCATCGCGTGCCGAGTCCTGCGCTTCACTCAACCAGCGTATCGATGCACTGACCGCTCGCCTCGATGCAGAGGATGCCGCTGCTCAGGTGCGCGCCGAGCGCGTGCGTGCGATCGAGGCGATTGCCGGTCAGGCCGGTGATCCGACGCTGTACGGCCAGGCGCTGCGGAACTTCATCGAGGCCCGCGCAGCCGATCCGCTGGTCCCATCGTTCCAGGCTGCGGCTCTGCTGGAGCCATCGTGGCGGACCGTGGTCGCGTGGCACATCCTGGCGCGTGGACTCTCGCTGGATCCTCTTCCCGATTCGCTCGCAGCCTCACGGGTGCAGCGAGAACGCATCGAGTCGTGGCTCAGGGATCACACGGTCGGCCCCGGCATCGACGCGGCGCGTCGCTACCTCGCGCTCCTGCCCCGCGAGCACGACTGGTCGGCGGGCGTGCAGGCGCGCGTGCGTGACTTGAAGCTCGACGAGCTGGCACTGATCGTGTTGCGTGACGGCACGCGCCAGTGGCACCGTCGACCGATGACGGCTGTGGTGGAGCGCGGCGGCCGGATCACCGTGCAGGCGATCGACTCAGTGAACCAGGCCAAGCCGACTGAACGGTCTCTCGATGTGCTCGAGATCGTCAGTGACAGCTCGCAACCACTGGCGGGACTGCTGGCGCCGTTGACGCAGCGCCTTGCCGCCGGTGCCGATCACGGTCCCGATGCGGCCCTGGCGCTGATGCACACGTTGGTCAGCGTGCAGCCGCCCGCCACGGAGCCGGCGATCGATCCTGTGTTGAGGCTCTACCTTGCGCGCGCAGTGGGCCTTCGTGCGCAGCAATCCTTGCCGGCGCTTGCGTCCTTCCTCAAGCCGACCCTCGAGGCGATCGATCGTGAGCGCGTGGACCAGCAGGACTGGATGGCGCCGACGCCACGACCAGACGCATCACCGTCGTGGCTTCGCGCACAGGCCTTGGTCGACTCGATCGCCAAGCTCGACCTTCCCGCAGAGTGGCGCTCGGCCCGCGCCCGGACCGTCACACTGCTGTCGGCAGCTCCGCGGCCCTTCGCCATGCTGTGCTGGGAGTTTCCCGGCGGCGTCATCACACCGACGCCCGATCGATCGCATGCTGGCTGGTCGGTGGTCGTGCTGCGCACTCCCGAAGGACCGCTGGACCCGGTCGGCACGGTGAATCAGGAGGGCCGTGTTGAACTGGTGCGGCCGGATCGCCTGAAAGAACGGCCCTCAGGCTCGTTGCTGTTCATCGTCCCGCCGGCGCAATGATGGAGCAGGCAGCTGCGCAAGCAGCGCCGCGGCCAGGAGCAGGGCGGCACCACTCACCTGGCGAACACCAAGTTCCTCGCCCAGCCACACGGCGCCGGCGATCGCGCAGAAGACGCTCTCGAGGCTGAGCAGGATCGCCGTGTGCGTGGGCGGCGCGACATCCTGCGCGACTGCCTGCAGCGTGAACGCCACGCCGACGGCGAAGATCGCACTGAGCACGATCGGCGCGGCAGCGGCTTCGATCGAACCCATCGAGGGCGACTCGACGAGGAAGGCCAGCGATGTCGCGATCGTGCCGCCGACCACGAACTGCAGCACGCTCAGCGCGATCGCATCGCTGCGCGGCGCCGCCCAGCCCACGACATGCACGTGCACGGCCCACGTCACGGCACAGGCGAGCACCCAGAGGTCGCCCCGGTTGAGGCCATCGATGAACCCTTGGAGGTCATCCACCGACATCACATGGCTGAACGAGAGCAGCGTGAGTCCGCCCAGCGAAAGCGCGACCGCGACCCATGCAGCCCAGCCGATGCGCTGGCCGAGAAACCTGCCGATGAACGGGACGAGCACCACGTAGAGACCCGTGATGAAGCCGGCGTTGGTGACGGTGGTCGTCTTCAGCCCGGTTTGCTGGAAGGCACTGGCGGCCGCGAGGCACGCCCCGGCGGCGAGCCCGCCCAGCACCAGCGGCCGCCGGCGGGTGGGATCGCGCAGGGCCGCACGCACCGAGGCCTTGAAGAGCAGCGGTGCCACGACGACCGCGCCCAGCAGGCTTCGGACGCCAACGTAGGTCAGCGCACCGACGTGCTCGTTCGCCCACTTCTGCCAGAGAAAGCTGATGCCCCAGATCACCGCACACGCCAGCAGCAACCCATCCGCCCGTAGCGGCGTGAGCCAGCGCGGGCGTGCGATGGTTTGGATCGGGTCGCTCATCGGACCGGACGGTAGCAGGGGCGACCAGCCGATGCGGCGCCCGTCAAACGCAACACGCCGCGTCCCACCAGGAACGCGGCGTGCGCGATGTGCGTGACGAGGATACCGATCAGCCGTGGATGACGCGACCTTCGGTGGCCAGCGCAGCCTCGTGGATCGCCTCGTGCATGGTCGGGTGCGCATGCACGGTGTGGATGATGTCCTCGGCCAGGCCTTCCATGGCGATGCCCAGGCAGATCTCGCCGATGAGCTCGCTCGCATCGGTGCCGAAGATGTGGCCGCCGATGATCTCGCCGTACTGGCCGACGATGATCTTGACGAGACCTTCGGTCGCGCCGACGGCGATGGCCTTGCCGTGCGCCTTGAACGGGTACTTGCCGACCTTGTACTGGATGCCCTTGGCCTTGGCATCGCGCTCGGTCATGCCGACGCTGGCGACCTGCGGATTGCAGTACGTGCAGCCAGGGATCGCGGCGTAGTTCACGCCTGGGACATCGTGCCCCTTCATGCGCTCGACGCAGGCCACGGCTTCCTCGCTCGCCACGTGGGCGAGCCACGGCGGCCCGATGACGTCGCCGATGGCGTAGATGCCGGGCACGCTGGTCTGGTAGGTCGGTCGCGGCTTGTCCTTGAAGTCGGTCCAGACGTGGCCCTTCTCCATGCGGATGCCCAGCGCCGGGTCGAAGAGCCCATCGGTCCGGCCCTGCACGCCGATCGCGACCAGCACGACCTCGGCGTCGAGCTTCTCCGACTTCTTCTCGTCCTTGGCATCGACGATGGTGACGGTCGCACCGTTGGCGCCCTTGTCGATCGCCTTCGTGACCTGGCCGAGCCGGAACTGGATGCCCTGCGCAGTGAAGGACTTCAGGGCCGCAGCCGAGATGTCGTCATCCTCGACCGGCAGGATGCGGTCCTGCATCTCGATGACGGTGACCTTGGTACCGAACGCGTTGTAGAAGTAGGCGAACTCCATGCCGATCGCGCCGGAACCGATGATGACCATCGACTCGGGGCGCTTGGGGAGCGTCATCGCATCGGCCGAGCCGATGATGACCTTGCCGTCGTTGGCGGCGAACGGAAGCTGGCGCGGAGCGGCACCCGTGGCGATCAGGATGCGGTCGGCGGTCACGACCTGGTCGGCGCCCTCGCCGGTGCCGGCGTAGTAGGTGCCGACGGCCTTGCCCACCTGGACCTTGCACGGGCCTGCAGCGGTCTTGCCGCTGAGGATGCGCGCGTGGCCCTGGATGTGGTCGATCTTGTTCTTCTTGAAGAGGAACGCGATGCCCGAATTGAGCTGCGTGGTGATGCCACGGCTGCGGCCGATGACCTTTTCCCAGTTGAGCTTGACGGCCTTGGGGTCGATCTCGATGCCGAGGTCGGCGCCGTGGCGGATCGCCTCCATGTAGACCTCGGCGTTGTGCAGGAGCGCCTTGGTCGGGATGCAGCCCCAGTTAAGGCACACGCCACCGAGCTTGTCGCGCTCGATGCAGGCGACCTTCATGCCCATCTGTGCCGCGCGGATCGCGCCCACATAACCGCCCGGTCCGCCGCCGATCACGATGAGGTCGTAGTGCTTGGTCTCAGCCATGTGTGGTCCTCGTTGCGCCCGGCGTGGCCGGGCAATTGGGGGCGGCATTCTAGCCCTCGCCGCCGGGCCCGTCGGGTGCGCGCTACCATCGCGCGCCCACCACAGGAATCACCGTGCGAACGGCTCTCATCAGCGACATCCATGCGAATCTCGAGGCCCTGCAGGCCGTGCTGGCCCACATCGATGGCCAGCGGGTCGATCGCATCGTGTGCCTGGGCGACATCATCGGCTACGGGCCGGATCCGGTGGCGTGCGTGGACATCGTGGCCAAGCGCTGCGAGTTCGCGCTCATGGGCAACCATGACTTCGCGGCGCTCTACGAGCCCACCAACTTCAACCAGGTTGCCGAGCAGGCCGCCTACTGGACTCGGTTCCAGCTCGAGAGCGAGGCGAGCCCGGACGAGGCGCGACGGCGCTGGTCCTTCCTCAACAGCCTGCGCGTGCGCGTGGCCAGGGATCGAGACTTCAGCGAGCCGACCGCTGCCGATCCGGCGAGCCGTTACCCCTACCTCTGCGTGCACGGTTCGCCGCGCCGGCCGATCAACGAATACATCTTTCCCGACGACGGCGACCGCAGCCAGACGAAGATGGCCAGCATCTTCGACCGTTTCGAGCACGTCTGCCTGGTGGGCCACACGCATTGCCCCGGCGTGTTCATGGAA
Organism: Bacteroidia bacterium; assembly: GCA_030054235.1. Taxonomy (GTDB): domain Bacteria; phylum Planctomycetota; class Phycisphaerae; order Phycisphaerales; family SM1A02; genus SYIB01. Next base: position 7,734 of record JASGCG010000002.1, on the reverse strand, counting down.
TCAGCCGCGGGCGACGGCGACGGCGACCGCGTGTACGAGTTCTATCCACCGACCGAGCTCGATGGCGCGCGGTACCAGATCGTGCCCGGCACCAAGGTCATCCTGAACCCGGGATCGGTGGGCCAGCCGCGCGATGGTTTCGTCGAGGCGAGCTACGCGATCCTCGACACCGACCCCGCGCGCGAGGGCATCATCGAGTTCCATCGCCTGCCGTACGACGTGCAGACGACGGTCGACAAGATCAAGCGCATCCCCGAGATCAACGACTGGCTCGGCGAGCGGCTGCTGCAGGGCAAGTGATGCCCAGCGCCTTTGACGGACACCAACCATGAAGCGAACGATCGTGACCTTCGTCGTCGTGGCCATCGCCACGGCGCTTGTCTTCGCCATCATCACCGGCGGCGGGCGCCCCAAGGGCGAAGCCGACACCGCGTCGCAGGTCGCGCCTGCCGCGACCGGGGCCCAGTCGACCGGCGCCACCGATGCTGCTGCGCCGGTCAACGCGCCGGTTGCGCCGACCAAGGAGCCCGAGCCCGCCGCTCAGGCCGCCTCGCCGCCAACGGCTCCCGCGGCCAAGCAGCCCATCTGGCAGGCCAAGCCCGCGTCGGCTGGTGCCGGCGCCATGATCGTGGGCGGTCCGCTGACCGATGCCGATGCGCGGATCCAGCTCCAGCTCACCGCGCGTGGTGCGGGCATCGAGCGCGTGCTCTTCGCCCACCAATGGAAGACAGCGAAGGCGCGCGTGGCCGCCGAGCGCGCGATCGAAGGCAAGGGAGAGTTCCCCTCGGATGACGAGCGCTATCGGCTTGAGCCGATCGACACGCTGGCCGGCCAGTCGGTGCCGCTGCTCGCCGTGCACTCGCTCATCGTCGATGGCGTCGCGGTGAACATGTTCGCCGCCGCCGGCGGCGCGCCGATCTGGGCCGCGGCGGGCGACGGCGCATTCGAGACGGTCGTGCACGACGAAGCCGGCGCAGCCATCATCAAGGCTCGCCGGGCGTTCACGGTCTCGGGGCATGAACTCCGCATCACGCAGTCGGTCGAGTCGCTCGATGGCAAGGAGCACCGCGTGCGTTGGCTCCACTACGGGCCCGGCGACCTCACGCTCGAGTCGGGATCGCTCATGGACATCCGCCGATTCATGATCGGCGCACTGCTCTCGGAGAAGCGCGATCCGGGCCAGTCCATCGTCCTGAGCAACGACACCTCGATGGTGCGCAGCTCGGTCGTCTCGCAGCTCGAGGCGGCGCAGTGGGACCTGTGGCCGACGGCCACGAGCACGGCCGACCAGCGCACGCTCTCGTGGTTCGGCACGACCAACCGTTACTTCGCGCTGGCGATCCACTCGGGCGTGGACAACGAGAAGGGCCTTCCCAGCTTGCGTGCCGCGCCGGCGGTCGAGCGCATCCAGGCGCAGTTCGGCGATCCGGTCGCCACGGGCCTGCCCATCTTCACGGTCGTGACCTCGGGTGAACAGGTGGTCGCTCCCGGAGCCGCCGCATCGATGCGCCTGGGCGTCTACGCCGGCCCGCTCGAGCGCCGCGTGCTGCTCGATGAGCAGCCGATGTCCACGCTCGGCATGATCGGCATGATCGTGTACGAGATGGGTGGCTGCTGCACCTTCTGCACGTTCTCGTGGCTCGCGAACGGTCTCGTCGTCTTCCTCGGCCTGCTGCACGACTGGGTCGTGTTCGACTGGGGTCTGGCGATCATCGCGCTCACGATCCTCGTCCGTCTCGCGTTGCACCCGCTCACGCGCTCGAGCCAGATCTCGATCGCGCGTTTCAGCAAGCAGATGGCCTCGCTCAAGCCCGAGCTCGATGCGCTGCAGAAGCGCTTCCCGGGCGACAAGGCGCGCATGCAGCAGGAGCAGATGCGGCTGTACCGCGAGAAGGGCATGAACCCGATGGGTTGCCTGGGCGGCCTCGCGCCGATGGTGCTGCAGATGCCGATCTGGATGGCGCTGTATGCGGTGCTCTACATCGCGTTCGAGCTGCGCCAGCAGCCTGCGTTCTTCGGCGTCTTCCAGGCGATCAGCCCGGACTGGGCGTTCCTCAACGACCTGAGCGCGCCGGATCGGTTCATCGCGCTGCCGGTCTCCTTGAACCTGTATTTCTTCACGCTCGAGAGCATCAACCTCGTGCCGCTGCTCATGGGCGTGGTGTTCTGGCTGCAGCAGAAGTACTCGGCGCCGCCGACCACCGCGCTGACGCCAGAGCAGGAACAGCAGCAGAAGATCATGAAGGTCATGATGCCGATCATGTTCCCGATCATGCTCTACAACGCGCCGAGCGGGCTCACGCTCTACATCGCCACGAGCACGTTCATCGGTTTCCTCGAGTCCAAGCGCATCCGTGCGCAGATCGAGACGATGGACCTGCTCAAGGCCGGCAAGGGCGGCGGCAAGGGGCTGTTCGGCGGCGCATTCGCGCGCGCGCTCGAGCAGGCCCAGGCCAAGGCTCAGGCGAAGCAGCGCGGCGGGCGCTGATCCCGTGATGGAGGCGTCGGCGACCATCGTGGCCGTCGCCTCGCCGCCGGGCCACGGGCTGCGTGGGATCGTGCGCCTGTCGGGCTCGGCATCGCTGCCGATCTGTGGGCTCTCACTCGATCTGCCGGCTGGCGTCGTGCGCTGCGTGCTGCCTTGGAACGGTTCGAGCGCGCTCGCGGTCGTGTCGCGCGCGCCGCGATCGTTCACGGGCGAGGACTGCGTCGAGCTGCTGCTGCCGGGCCATCCTGCGCTCCTGGACGATGTCGTGAGTGCGTGCATCGCGCGTGGTGCACGGGCGGCCGAACCCGGCGAATACGCGGCGCGCTCGTGGCTGCACGGCAAGCGCTCGATCGACGAGGCCGAGGGCATCGCGCTGGCGATCGCGGCGACCAGCGATGCGCAACTGCGCGCCGCCCAGCGCCTGCAGCAGGGCGAGGCGGCGCGGGCCGTCGATGCTGCGCGTGACGGCGCGGCCATGCTGCTTGCGCTCGTCGAGGCCGGCATCGACTTCACGGACCAGGAGGACGTGGTCGCCATCGGCGGTCGAGCCCTGGCGGATCGACTCGGACCGATCGTGACGAACCTTCGCACGCTGCATGCGACGCCGGTCGCGGGTGCGATCGAGCGACCGGCACCGTGGGTCGTCCTGGTGGGTCCGCCCAACGCCGGCAAGAGCAGCCTCTTCAATGCACTGCTCGGACAGGAGCGCACGGTGGCTTCGCCGCTCGCCGGCACGACGCGGGATGCGGTCCCCGAACCGGTCTCCGTCGGCGGGCAGGAGGTCATGCTCGTCGATGCGCCTGGCATCGAGCCGCCGCGCACGGCACTGGATGCAGCGATGCAGGAGCAGGCGCGGCAGGCGATCGCACGTGCCGCGCTCAGCGTGCGCTGCGTGGCGCCGGGCGACGAGCTGCCCGCGGCCGCGCCGCATGAGCTGGTCGTGCTCACGAAGATGGACGAGGGTGGCAGCGCACCGCACGGCATGATCGTCACGAGCGCCCACCGAGGCGTTGGCCTCGATGCGCTGCGCGCCGAACTCGCGACGCGGCTCGGGTCGGCTGCTGCCAGCGAGTCGACGGAAGGGGCCGCGCTGCTCCCGCGTCACCGTGCGGCGATCGACGCTGCGATCGACGAGCTGGATGCGGCAGCCAAGCGCGCGCGCAAGGGCGGCGCCTCGCTGCCGGACGCCGAGCTCGTGGCGGCGCACCTTCGCGCAGGGCTTGACGCGCTTGGGTCGATCGGCGGTTCGGTCACGCCCGATGACGTGATCGGGCTCGTCTTCGCGCGCTTCTGCGTGGGGAAGTGAATCACGACGGCCCGGCGCCGACGCGACTGCGCACGCGCACGAGCTTGCCGCCGGTCGCCTCGCGCAGCGTGGTCTCGAGCCCCTCGCGCAACGCGCGATCGAGCGCATAGGTCACGCTCGCACTCGGCACGACGACGGTGAGCACGCCGGCGGCGAAGCCCGCGAGCACGCACTGATCGCGCAGCGCCGGAGGCGCCGACGTTTCCCACGCTTCCGCGATTCCGGCGAAGCGCTTCGCAGCATCCCGCATGGTGCGTCGCAGCGCATCGAAGTCGGCACCGGCGGAGGTCTCGCTCCGCGGGGCCGGGCGTCGATGCCACCGCTCGAAGTCCCGCATGCGCCGCTCCGCGTCGTGCATGCCGATCAGGCTATCCTCCATCGACCGTGGTCCGCATCACGCTCCAAGGCATCCGCAAGTCCTACGGCTCCGTGCCGGTCGTGCACGATCTCTCGCTCGAGATCGAGCCGGGCAGCCTGTTCTTCCTCCTGGGCGGCTCCGGCTGCGGCAAGACGACGATCCTGCGGATGATCGCGGGCTTCATCGAGCCGACCGCAGGCCGCATCCTGTTCGATGGCCAGGACGTGACGGACCTGCCGGCCGAGCAGCGCCAGTGCGGCATGGTCTTCCAGTCCTATGCGCTCTGGCCGCACATGACCGTGCGCGACAACGTGGCCTTCGGCCTCGACGTGCGCGGAGTGAAGGGGCAGGAGCGTGCGCGCCGGGTCGACGAGGCGCTCGCGATGGTCCGCATGGAGCAGTACGCGGACCGCAAGCCCAACCAGCTCTCGGGCGGGCAGCAGCAGCGCGTGGCGCTCGCGCGAGCGATCGTGTTCCGGCCGCGCGTGCTCCTCCTGGACGAGCCGCTGTCGAACCTCGATGCGAAGCTCCGCCTGGAGATGCGCCACGAGATCCGGCGCATCTGCCGCGAGCTCGGCATCACGACCGTGTACGTGACTCACGACCAGGACGAGGCGCTCTCGCTGGCCGATCACGTCGTGGTCATGCGCGACGGTCGCATCGTGCAGCAGGGTTCGCCGCGCGAGCTCTACGAGCGGCCGAAGACGCGCTTCCTTGCTGAGTTCCTCGGCGAGACCAACTTCATCCCGGCCACCGTGGAACGCACCGCTGATGGTCGCGCCTCGCTGCGCACGGTGCTCGGCTCGCTCGAGTCGACGCATGTGGGTGAGCGTGCCATCGGCAGCCAGGTGCTCCTGAGCGTGCGGACCGAGGCGTGGACGATCGACGCGGCTGGCCCGGTCTCCTTGCCCTGCATCCAGAGCACCTACCTGGGCAAGCTCGCGCAGCATGAACTCGACGCGAGCGGGCTCCGGCTGCGGGTGACTGAACTCAATCCGCCGGTCGCCGATCGTGCGGGGCAGACCGTCCGGCTCGCCGTCGATCCGGCGCAGGTCATCGTCCTCGACGGCGCGTGACGTTGCGCCTGGCATCCGCTCGCGAACCCTGCCGTTCCTGCAGCGCATCGCGGTAGCCTCTTCCGCATGCATCACGTCCTGATCGTCGTCGCGAGCCTCGTTGCCCTGCCGATCGCACCGCCCACGCCCGAGCAGATCAGCCGCATCCAGGATGCCCAGCGCACCTTCTTCAAGGAGCATCCACAGGGCGCTTCGCAGGAGGAGCTCACCGGGTTCTTCACGGGACTCCTCGAGGGCATCGAGCCGAGCGAATGCTCGTGGGCCCAGCTCAAGCAGCTCATGGGCCCGTGCTCGATGGTGCCTGCCAAGCGCGACGCCGCGCAAGCGCGATTGAAGCAGCTCGCGAGCGAGGCATCGGCCGATGGCTTCGACGCCTTCGTCTACGCCTCGTCCATGTCGAAAGAGGATGCGCCCACGGCAGCTGCGCTCTTCGGTCACCCGGGCTACGCGGCGTGGAAGCAGTCGGCTTCGCCCGCTGACCGCACGCGCCTGATCGGCCGCTTGACCTCGGACCAGTTCGCACAGGCCGGTGCCGAAGTGAAGGAACTCGAAGCGTGGTTCACGCCTGAGCGCAGCGCGAAGGACCTTGCTGCGGGCGTGCAGCTCGTTGATGCGATCAAGCGGCTCGCGCCCGATCCCGACCAGGGCGAGCAGTTCCGGTTGCGACTGCTGGCCGCCGTCGTCACGGCGAAGGAGAAGGCTTCGCCCGAGGAGAAGACCGCGCTCACCAAGCTCGCGAAAAAACTCGACAACGCGATCACGCGCGGCGAGTTCATGGACCACCCTGCGCCGAAGCTCGCGTTCACCTGGGCGCAGGACGCGGCGGGGCCCGTGAAGCTGACGTCGCTCGATGACCTGAAGGGGAAGGTCGTCGTGCTCGACTTCTGGGCGACCTGGTGCGGCCCGTGCGTGGGCAGCATCCCCAACGTGAAGGAGCTGCGTGCGCACTACAGCCCCGATGACGTGGCGATCGTGGGGGTGACGAGCCTGCAGGGCAAGCACTACCCGGGCGGCGCTGCGCCGATCGATTGCACCGGCGACGCGTCGAAGGAGCAGGGCCTGATGGCCGAGTTCATGAAGGCGAAGGGCATCGACTGGACGATCGCCTTCAGCGAGCAGGAGGTCTTCAATCCCGACTACGGCGTGAACGGGATCCCGCACGTGACGATCCTCGATGCCGAGGGCATCGTGCGTCACACCGACATGCACCCCGCCGATCCGATGCACGAGAAGTGCGCCAAGATCGATGCGCTGCTCCGCAAGCAGGGCAAGACGCCGCCGGCCGCGCCACCAGCACCCGAGACGAAGCCCGACACTGCGCCCGGCGGTGCTGCGGTGCCCGCCGTGCCCTCGATCCCTGCGATCCCGGTCGTGCCGGCAGGCAAACCATGAGGCTTGCCGGGAAGGTTGCGTTCGTCACGGCCGCGGGCGCGGGCATCGGCCGCGCCTGCGCCATCGCGTTCGCTCGTGAAGGTGCGCAGGTCCTGGCGACCGACATCGACGAAGCCGCGCTCGCCGCGCTGGCACGCGAGCACGCCGGTGTGCGCACCATGCGTTGCGATGTGCGCGACGACGCATCGGTCCGTGCAGCAGCTGCGGCGGCCGGCGACGTGAGCGTGCTGCTCAACGCCGCAGGCATCGTGCACCACGGCACGGCGCTCGACGTGACCGATGCCGAGTGGGACCTGGCCTTCGACCTCAACGTGCGCGGCATGCATCGATGCATCCGCGCGGTCTTGCCCGGCATGCTGGCCCGCGGATGCGGGAGCATCGTGAACATCGCGAGCGTGGCCAGCAGCATCAAGGGCGCCCCCAACCGATACGTGTACGGCGCAACCAAGGCAGCGGTGATCGGCATGACGAAGGCGCTGGCGGCCGATGTCGTCGCCAAGGGCGTTCGCGCCAACGCGATCTGCCCTGGCACGGTGCAGAGTCCCTCGCTCGACGGGCGCATCGCGGCACAGGCTGATCCGGTCGCGGCGCGCGCGGCGTTCCTCGCCCGTCAGCCGACGGGTCGATTCGGCACGCCCGAGGAAGTCGCAGCGCTGGCCGTCCACCTGGCCAGCGACGAGAGCGGCTTCACCACGGGCGCCGTGCACGTGATCGACGGCGGTTGGAGCTGCTGAGTTCGCCGCTCGAGTGCGTGTGGTTCGTGACCGTTCCGTGCCTCAGGCGCGCGGTGCGCGGTGCGGCACGCGATCACGGACGAGGCTCCACGTGACGGCCACCGCCGCGAGCATCGCGAGCATCTGGATGGCGCCCATCCATCCGAAGGAACGCGAGACGGCCTCGAGGTCGGTCGACGTGACGGCGTCGGCATCGAACGTCGGCAGTCCCGTGCGGGCCAGGACCGTCGCAGCGATCGCCACGCCGAGCGCGTTGCCGACCTGCCGCGCCGTGGCCGCCAACCCCGCACTCTCGCCACGCTGCTCGGGTGGCACGCGGCTCACCACGTCGGTCTGGATCGGGTTCATCAGGAAGGCCATGCCGGCACCGTGCAGCGTCA
>JASGCG010000135.1 GCA_030054235.1 Bacteroidia bacterium | reverse complement strand
CCGATCGCCACCTGCAGCACATCCGGCGGCAAGACGGCCATCAGGCACTTGGCCCACTCGAGCGCGCAGAGCGTGCTGAGCTCGCTCGGCTTGAGGATGACGGTGTTGCCGGCAAGCAGCGCGGGCACCACCGTGTCACTGCACATGAGCACTGGGAAGTTCCACGGCGTGATGCAGACCGCGACGCCGAGCGGCGCGTAGAGCATCGTCGTCACGGTGCGCTCGTCCTCAAGCGTCTCGGGCCGAAGTGCCGCGACGATCTCGGCACAGGCTTCCTCGAGTCCGCTCGCTGCGTAGTTCGCCTCGCCCTTCGCCTCGGCGATCGGCTTGCCCATCTCGCGCGTGATCAGTTCACCGATGGCCGCGCTGCGTTCCTTCATCGCCGGCGCGGCACTCGCCACCAGCCGCGCGCGATCCTCGAGCGGGATCGCCGCCCAACTGCGCTGCGCCTGGCGTGCGCGGTGCACCATGAGCCCGATCCCCTCAAGGGACGTGGGTTCGAGTTCACCGACCAAGTCGCCCGTCGCCGGATTCGTGATGCGCAGCATGCGGGCGATCGTAGAAGCGCCGTCGATCGACTTGGAACGCCGAGTGCTCTCCGTGGCTTCCCCGAGGATGGCTGCGGCATCGCGCTGTCGGCACAACCGGGCCTGAGCCGAAAGAGGTCGATCCAGCTGGTTTTTATGGGACTCGGCTGGGCACGGTGGCCCTCACCACGTGGACCGCTCGGCCGCCCACGCCCTTGCCCATTCGCACTTCCGGGCTTCCCTTGACCCCATCGCCTCGCTAGCATCTCCCCTCCTCATTCGAGGGCCGTTGGTGACAGCAACCGATCTGGTTCTGGCGCCACATGGGGTTCCAACGCGGCTTGCGGAACTCCAGCCTTGAGGATGCCGCGGATCGGCCTTGGTGCCTGCCGCGTCAGCAGTTCGCTCGTTGCACGCGCAGGGCATCGCCCTTGCACCGCCTCGTCCCTACCATCAGGTCGGCCTGATCCAGGCCCATTGGCCCGTGGTGTAACGGTAGCACAGGAGATTTTGATTCTCCTTGTCCTAGTTCGAATCTAGGCGGGCCAGTTACCCCCCAACACCTGATGGCCGGACCCCAAAGGGAACGCGCCATGACCACGCCCCCGAACGCCCCCGCCGCCGTCATCCTTGCCGCAGGCAAGGGCACGCGTATGAACAGCGACCTTCCAAAGGTCATGCACCCGGCCTTCGGTCGACCGCTGGTCGAGTGGGTCGTGCTCGCCTGCCGCGAGGCAGGCGTGGGCCGAATCGTGCTCGTGGTCGGTCACGGTGCCGAGGTCGTGCGAGCGCACTTCGCAGGGCAGCAGGACATCGAGTTCGTGGTGCAGTCGCCACAGTTGGGCACGGGGCACGCCGTCGATCAGTCCAGGCCGCTCCTGTCCGACGAGCCCACGCGTGAACTGCTCGTCCTCTGCGGGGATGGACCGCTCATCCGAGCCTCCACCCTGCGTGCGCTCTTGGCCGCGCACCGCTCGGCCGGCGCCGCCGCCACGCTCGCCACGAGCGTGATCGATGAAGCCACCGGGTACGGTCGCATCGAGCGCGACGCGAGCGGTCGCTTCCTGCGCATCGTCGAGCAGAAGGATGCCACCCCGGCCCAGCTGGCGATCCGCGAGGTCAACCCGAGCTACTACTGCTTCACGGCGGGCGATCTCTTCCGCACGCTTGCGCGGGTCGACAACAAGAACGCCAACGGCGAGTACTACATCACCGACACCTTCGGCCTGCTCCGCGATGAGGGCCGCACCGTCGCGGTGGTCGATGCCGTGCCCGCCTCCGACGTCCTCAGCGTCAACACCCCGGCACAGCTCGCCGAGGTCAGCGCCATCCTCGAAGCCCGCACGACCGCAGGAGCCCGCGCATGAGCACGACCGACCGCGATGGCCTGAAGATCTTCGCCGGCAGCACGGGTCGTGCGCTCGCCCAGTCGATGTGTGCGCACCTCGAGCTGCCGCTTGGGCAGGCGACCACGACCGTCTTCCCCGATGGCGAACTGATCGTGAAGCTCGAGGAGGACGTGCGCGGCCGCGACGTGTTCGTGGTCATCTCCACCTGCGAGCCCGTGAACAGCAGCGTCATGGAGCTCCTGATCTTCATCGACTGCCTGCGTCGCGCGAGCGCCAAGCGCATCACGGCCGTGATCCCCTACTTCGGCTACGCGCGCCAGGACCGCAAGGACGAGGGGCGCGTGCCGATCACCGCCAAGCTCGTGGCCAACCTCATCACCAAGGCCGGCGCCGACCGCGTGCTGTGCATGGACCTGCACGCCGCGCAGATCCAGGGCTTCTTCGACCTGCCGGTGGATCACCTGAGCGCGTCGCCGGTGATCGCCGACCATTTCCTGCGGCTGAAGCCGTCGCTCGGCGAGCTCTGCGTGGTCAGCCCCGACGTGGGCAACGTGAAGGTGGCGAACATGTACGCCAACCTGCTGCACGCGGACCTGGCGATCATCGACAAGCGCCGGAACTCCGGCTCCTCGGTCACGGTCAAGAACCTGATCGGCGATGTCGAGGGCCGCACGGTCCTCATGTTCGACGACATGATCTCGACCGCGGGCACGATCTGCGAGGCGGCGAAGGTCGTGCGCGAGCACGGCGCCCGCGCGGTGTTCGCGGCCTGTACGCACCCACTCATGGTGGGACTGGCGATGCAGCGGCTCGGCGAGCCCATCATCGATGGCGTCGTCGGCTGCGACACGATTCCCAACGGGCCTCGCTTCGAGCCGATCGCCCACAAGTTCACCATGCTCTCGGTGGCCCCGCTGCTCGGCGAGGCCATCCGACGCATCCACAACGACCAGTCCATCAGCGCGCTCTTCAAGCACGGCCTCGGGGCCAAGCGCTGAGTCCTCACTCACCCCGAACCAACACAGGAGTCCACAACACATGGCATCCACCACCCCTACCGTCGCCGCCACCCTGCGTGAGCGGCTTGGCACCCGCTACACCCGTCGCCTCCGCGCGCAGGGCCTGCTCCCGGTCGTGATCTACGGCCACGGCGAGAAGCCCGTCTCCGCGGCGGTCAACGCCAAGGAAATGCTGGGTCACCTGCACCACGGCAGCCACGTCATCACGGTGGCGCTCGGCGGCGCCAGCCAGACCTGCCTGGTCAAGGACCTGCAGTTCGGCTACCTCGGCGACGACGTGATCCACGTCGACCTCGCCCGCGTGAACCTCGACGAAATCGTGCGCGTGAACGTGCGCATCGAGTTCTTCGGCGAGTGCGCGGCGGCCAAGAAGCCCGGCGCCGTGCTCACGCACGACATGGCCGAGCTCGCGATCAACTGCAAGGTGCGCGACATCCCCGAGTCGGTGCGTGCCGACCTCTCGGCCATGCAGGGCGAAATGCTCAGCGCGGGCGACCTCAAGCTGCCCGCGGGCATCACGCTTGCCATCGATGCGCACGCCCCGGTGGCGCGCGTGATCACCATCGCCGAGGAAGCCGCAGGCGAAGCCGCAGCGCCCGCAGCCGGCGAAGCAGCCCCTGCTGCCGATGCGAAGAAGGATGGCGACGGCGACGCAGCGAAGGCCGCTGCGCCGAAGAAGTGAGCCCATCCATCGACTGAAGGACCATGAAGCTTGTCGTCGGACTCGGCAACCCAGGCAACGACTACCGCGGCACCCGGCACAACGCCGGGTTCGAGGTGGTCGATGCCCTCGTCAAGCGCCATGCGCGCGACGCGGGGCGGGAGCGCTTCGGCGCGATCTGCTGGGAAGCCGAGCTCCGTGCCGACGGCCAGCAGGACAAGGTGCTGTTCATGAAGCCACTCACCTTCATGAACCTCTCGGGCGATCCCGTGGCGCAGGCCATGCGGTTCCACAAGCTCGACGCCGCGCGCGACCTGCTGGTCGTCGCGGACGACCTGGCCCTGCCCGTCGGGCACATCCGCATCCGCCAGGACGGCGGCAGCGGCGGCCACAACGGCCTGTCCGACATCGCGCTCAAGCTGTCCAGCGGCAACTGGGCACGCCTGCGCGTCGGGATCGGCAAGCCTGCTCCGCGCATGTCGCAAGTCGCGCACGTGCTCGGGCGCTTCACCGACGAGGAACGTCCTTCCGTCGATGCATCCATCGCTTCCGCCTCCGAGGCCGTCCTGGCCTGGCTCGATCGCGGCGCCGCCGCTGCGATGAACGCGTTCAACACCAAGGTGCCTGCACCAACTCCCGGTCCGCACGGTGCAGGACCACAGACCGACAGCGCGCCGTCATCGTGACGGCGCATCAGAACCCCAACCACTACGAGGTAATCACCATGACCGAGACCCGCACCGCCCAGTACGAGGGCATGTTCCTCTTCCCGCAGTCCGCCGTCGCCGACCTGCAGGGCACCGTCGAGTCCGTGAAGCAGATGCTCACGGCCCGCGGCGCCACGATCTGCAGCATCACCAAGTGGGACGAGCGCCGGCTCGCCTACGACATCGCAGGCAACAAGCGCGGCCTGTACATCCTTGCGTACTTCACCGCCCCGACCGCGGCGCTGAAGGAACTCGAGCGTGACTGCAACCTCAACGAGCGCATGCTGCGCTCGCTCGTCACCCGCGCCGACCACCTGACCACCGAGCAGATGAACGACGCCGAGGGCCAGGCCAAGCTCGCCATGGAAATGAAGCTCCGCCGCCCCGAGGGCGACGAAGCGGGCGAAGCCATGGCGGCTCCCGCCCCCGCGGCCGAGTGAGTGATGGCGTCCGAGCGGTCGCGCGCGCGGCCGCCCGGGGCGACCACGTCGCGCCACGTTGATCGACACGGGCCGCGCCTTCGGGCGCGGCCCTTTTTGTTGGCGATCCACCGAAATTCCCGCGGTTTCGCGAGGGTGACGTCACGGCTGACTAGGATGCCCGTTCATTCAAGGAGAAACACCACATGGCATCATTCAACAAGGTCATCCTGCTCGGCAACCTCACCCGTGATCCCGAGCTCAAGCACGTCGCCGGCAACCAGGCGGTCGCCGAACTCGGCCTCGCCGTCAACCGTCGCTACCGCACCAAGGACAACGAAGAGCGCGAAGAGGTCACCTTCGTCGATTGCGAAGCGTGGGGCCGCACTGCCGAGGTGCTCAAGCAGTACCTCACCAAGGGCAGCCCGATCTTCATCGAAGGTCGCCTCAAGCTCGACCAGTGGGAGAGCAAGGAAGGCGAGAAGCGCTCCAAGCTCCGCGTGGTAATCGAGAACTTCCAGTTCGTCGGCAGCCGCGGCGAGGGCACTGGCACTGGCGGTGGTGGCGGCGGCTTCGGCGGTGGTGGTGGTGGTGGCGGTGGGGGTGGTGGTGGCGGCGGCGGTGGCGGTGGCGGCGGTGGCGGCGGCGGTGGCGGCGGCGTCTTCGGCGGCAAGGGCGAAG
>JASGCG010000134.1 GCA_030054235.1 Bacteroidia bacterium | reverse complement strand
CCGGTGAGGCGGCTGGCCGTACGCCAAGTCCTGCTGCATGACCACAGGCTACTCCCGGCGCGCGGCCTGGAACGCGAGGTATTCGTCCATCGCCTTCTGGCCCAAGTAGATGCGCATCATGCGCTCGGGGATCGCGGGCACATCCATCCACATCAGGACATCGACGACGTTGCCGAAGTCCTTGTCGACGTTGAAGGCGAGCACGCGGGCCTCCATCTTCAGGTACTGGCGGATCAGAACCGGCACCGTGCGGCGCCCTTCCTCGACTTCCTTGACCAGGTGCTCGAGCTCGGACACCTGTCCCAGCGACTGTCGCCAACTGTCGGGATCGCCGTGGTCGGCGCCGAAGTCGACAGGCGGATCCTTGGCCTGCACGAGCTCGGCGAGCTCGTCGGCGCGGCGGGTCGCGTGCAGGAACGCCACGATCACGTGCTTGCTCGCCAGTTGAAAATCATCGCTCACGCTGACGGTGCCGAACAGCGAACCAATGCGCGGATGTCGAGCAATGAAGAGCGCGATGCCGCGCCAGAGCAGGAAGAGCGGCAGCGGCTGGCGCTGGTACTCCGCGCGGACCCAGGCGCGGCCCATCTCGAGCGAATCCTCGAGCCTCGGCAGGATCTCGGGCGCGAACTCGAAGTGGTTCGAGAGGTAGAGCCCCTTGATCCCGGCCTGCGCCATGAGTTCGCGCGCCACGCCGAGCCGGTACGCACCTACAAGCTCGCGCCGCTCGCGCTGCCAGATGAAGAGGTGCCGGTACTGGCCGTCGTATTGATCCAGGTCGATCGCGCGGCCGCTGCCCTCGCCCACGGCGCGGAAGGTCACCTCGCGCAGGCGACCGATCTCGTGCAGCACCCGAGGGATGAGCGACGCACGCGCGCAGTAGATGTCGTACGGGCCTTCGCTGTGATAGAGCTCCGTGCCCGGCAAGGCGCGAAGTTCCTCTTCCAGCGCATCGGGACCGTGCAGAGCGCGCTCGATGAGGGGCTCCTGGGGCCCGAGCGCGGGCGCCTTGACCGTGCGCTGCCGCAGGTCGCGCCCAAGCATCTCGCAGCGCACGCGCAGGTAGTCGGTCACGCTCTGCGCATCGCCGAAGCGCTCCATGCGCTCGTGCGGGATCGGCCGGCCGATGCTCACGCGCAGCGGCTGCCCGAACTGCTTCACGGCCTCGCGCGGGATCTGCGCGGTGCGCAGGATCGGATGGACCATGCCGAGCCGGTGGAACCATGGAGAGTTCTCGCCTTCGAACCACATGGGCACCACGGTCGCCTTGTGCTTCATCATCAGGCGGCCGACATTGGGCGACCACGGCGGATCGACGCTCACGGGGCGATCCTTGGTGCGGTGGCTCACCTCACCGGCCGGGAACAGGCACAGCACGTGGCCATCGGCAAGCCAGTGCATGGCTTCGAGGAGCGCCCGCATGTTGGTGGTGCGGGCATTCGGGCCGCCCATCACGTCGACACCGATCAGCCAGGGCCGCAGCGAGTCGATATCCATGAGCCGTTCGTTGGCCATGATGCGCAGATCCTGCCGACGCTCGGCGACCAGGGCGCACATCGCGCACGGATCCCACAGCCCGAAGGCGTGGTTGGCCACCACGACGACCGGACCGGTCGTTGGCATCGCCTCGGCCATGCTGCCGGTCACGTCGAGCGTGCGGTTCGCGCCAGCAATCAAGCGATGGAAGACCGTCGGCTCCGAACGATCACGCGCCGCGCGTTCAAGCGCGCGGAGCTTCCTCACCCCGAGGAGTCGTTCAGCCAGTTCGAGCCACATGGGCCCGATGCTACGCCCCGATCGTTCAGGGGCAGGCGCCCCACGCGCTGAGGAGGAGCCCAAGGTCAGCGCCGTCCACCGTGCCGCTGGCATCGATGTCGCCTGCGCCTGAACCGCCCCAGTTGCCCACGAGCAGGCCCAAGTCGGCTCCATCGACCGTTCCGTCGGCATTCACATCGGCTTGGCAGGCAGGCGGCGGCGGGACCTGCGTCTCGAACGCACCCATGTCCACGACCGGCGCACCGACGCCGGTGTCCGCGGTCGACGCGATGTCGACGCGTCGCGGCAGGCCATCGTGATCGACCGTGATGCCCGCCGGGATCAACGAACTGCTGCCGGCATCGACGCCGGGCGACGCAGGTTGCAGGCGAAGGTCAAAGGCCGCCAGATCGACGAAGAGCGGCGTCGTGCTGATGTTGCCCGTGCCCGTCGCCCCGCCTTGGACGAGCGAATACGACACCGTCGTCGTGCCGGCGGAGGTGGTGACTTGGTTGTTGGTGGTGCTGCCCGTCGAACCCGTGTTGTTCCAGAACACGCAATTGGCCAGGTTCGAGGTGCCGCCGGTGTTCAGGTAGCCGGCTCCCGTGGTGGTCGCCGAGGTGTTGGCCACAAAGGTGCAGTTGCGCACGGTCACCGTGGCGTTGTTGCCCGACCAGATCGCGCCGCCGCTGTTGGAACTGGTCGCCCTGTTCTGGATGAACACGCAGTTGGTGATCGACCGGCTCGCCACGCCAAAGGTCTCGATCGCGCCCGCGCGAGCCGCCTGGTTGTTGCGGAAGAGGCACCCGGTCCAGGTCACTGCACCCGCATTCGTGTCGAACGCGCCGCCATACGAACCTCCGAGGTTGTCGATGAAGTCGCAGTCGAAGAACGATCCACCGGCGCTCAGCACGTAGCCCGCACCGCCGCCGAACGTGCATCGATTGCCGATGAACCGACAGTTGCGAATCGTGGGCTGGCCGTTGGACAGGATGATGATCCCGCCGCCCTTGTCGTAGTTGGACGCCGTGGCGCCGTTCGCATAGCCCCCGGTCACCGTGAAGCCATCGAGCACGGCGGTCGCTGCCACCCCCGTGGCCAACACGACGTGATACGAGTTGTCAGCCAGGTTGGTCGTGGTCCCGTTGTCGTTGCGGCTGAGGTCACCGGTGAGGATCGTCGGGTTGCCAACGAGATCACGCTGGGCCAGATCAGTCTCGGTCCCCGTGAAGCCTCCGTAGACCGCCACGCCAGACTTCATGGTGATGAAGACCGTTCGGGCGGTTCCCGACGTCGGCTCGTAGGTGCCCGCCGCCACCCAGACCTGGTCGCCACTGACCGCTGCGGTCAGGGCGCGCGAGACACCATCGACCGTGCGGTAGGCGTTCTCCCAGCTCGAGCCATCATCGGCTCCTGTGGTCAGGCCCACGTTGACGTAGCGGACGGCGGCCTGCGCCGACGAGGACAGCGCACCCAGGACAAGCAGCGTGGTCAGGATCTTCATGGTTCAGTGGCCCCGAAGGGGTGACGGAACCTAGCACGGGAGGCGAGCGCGTCACGGCGTACCAGTGACAATCCGGGGAAATCCGCCGATGATCTCATCCGGGCGTGTCCATGCGCACCACCGTGGGCTCGCCACGAAGGCCCACGCGCCCGTCGGCGCCCGTGGTGCGGCGCCCTGCGGCTTGTGCGGTGCCGAAACCCTGCTGACAATCCCCACATGATGACCTGTGCCGCGTCGATGCTGGGGCTCGCTCTGGGACCTCTGGGGCTCACCCCTGCGCCGCCCGCAGACACTCGCCCAGGCCCGGACCGGCCCAACATCATCCTGATGATCGTCGATGATCTCGGGCAGCAGGACACCTCGGTGCCCATGCTGCCGGACCGCACTGCCCTCAACGACCGTTACCGCACGCCGAACCTGGAGCGGCTCGCTGACCGGGGCGTGCGATTCTCAAACGCCTCCGCCGCGGCACCGGTCTGCACGCCATCGAGGGCAGCCATCATGAGCGGTCAGTCGCCGGCGCGATCGCGCGTGACGTACTGGACGCTGGAGCAGGACACCGACACCTCGTCCCGCCATCCTCGTCTGGCACCGCCCGCATGGCAGGTCAACGGCTTGCAGCCGAGCGATGATCTCTTGCCGGAGCTGTTGCGCAAGACAGGCTATCGAACGATCCACGTGGGCAAGGCGCATTGGGGAGCGCGTGGAACGCCAGGCGCGGATCCGCTGCGCATGGGGTTCGACGTGAACGTCGCCGGGCACGCCGCAGGTGCACCAGGGAGCTATCTCGCGCGGGATCACTTCAAGGATGCCGTCCGCAACCGGCGGGGTTCACTGCAGCCGGAGGAAGCACCCGCAAGCGTCTGGGATGTTCCCGGCCTGGCACGCTGGCATGGCACTGATGCGTGGCTGGACGATGTGCTCGCCAAGGAGGCATCAAGCGCGATGTCGGACGCCGTCCGGGAGAAGGTGCCGTTCTTCCTCTCCTTCTGCCCCTACGGCGTGCACACGCCGATCATGCAGGACGATCGATTCGCCGACGACGCTGCCGGCCTTGATGCACGCGAGCGCGCCTATGCGACGATGATCGCTGCCGTCGACCACGCGCTCGGCACGCTGGTGGAGCGCTGTGCCTCGCTGGGTGTGCTTGAGTCGACGGTGATCGTGTTCACCTCCGACAACGGTGGCCTGTCGGCCCACTCCCGGGGCGCCGCGCCGGATGGCGCGACGCCGCACTCGCACAATGCACCGCTGCGCTCCGGCAAGGGATCCGCGTACGAAGGCGGGCTGCGCGTGCCCCTGGTGGTGGCCGGTCCGCGAATCGAGGCGCGCACGAGGCCCATCGATGTGCCTGTCGTGGGTACCGACCTCTACCCGACGCTGCTCTCGCTGGCAGGCTGCAGCATGCCATCGGATCGCACGATCGACGGCATCGACCTGACGCCGGTGCTGCGTGGAGGATCGACCGTGCCGATGCGAACCACGCTGGTACACCAACCGCATGCCTGGGGGCCCAGCGGACCGGGCATCGAACCCTTCAGCTCGATCCGTCGCGGCGATTGGAAGCTGATCTGGTTCCACGACGCTGCAGGAGCGAGCGCCCAAGGGGTCGTGGTGCCGCGCCTGGAGCTCTATGACCTGAGCAAGGACCTCGGCGAGGCGCACGAGTGCTCAGCGCAGCATCCCGAGTGCCTGGCGATGATGCGTGTCGAGCTCGAGGCAGCACTGCGGACGACTGGAGCGCAGTTCTCGCTTCACCGCGCGACCGGCCAGGCCATCACCCTCGGTGCAAGCCCCGCGAGCGATCCACGGTAAATCCGTCGCAAGCCAGGCTCGCGAAGGATGAGTCTCCCACGCCCCGTGGGACTGATCGGCCCGAGTTCAGTTGGGGCTGAACGGCAGGGCCGACTTGTGCACGCACAGCCGCAGGTTGCCATCAGCACAGCGACGGAAAACGAAGGTCTTGTCGACCATGACCTCCTTGCCGTCGGGGCCGGTGATGTAGACGTTGCCCATCGTGATGGCGATGTCGCCGTGGATCTGGATGCCGTTCTCGGCGGCATTGTTGTCGTAGCGCGCGGCCGTCCAGCCCTTGAGCGCGAAGCCGGTGTCCTCGGGGAAGTTCGGGTTGCCGCCGAC
>JASGCG010000133.1 GCA_030054235.1 Bacteroidia bacterium | reverse complement strand
CGGCTCGCCGCGAGCTGGAGGGGGCCAAGATTATTGGACTTTAAGCCGCTGGTCGCACCCAGGGGCGGTCCCGAACCACGGGGTCCCATCGTGAAATGACCGGAAATCATCGCGACCTCAGGGATTGCATTGGCAACGAACGATGCTTGATTTCACCATGTAGGGCGATGGCACGGCACGCGTGTGCCGATGATCGGGCTGGCCACGTGGCCAGTCACCCCTTCCTCTTTGGATCAGCACCATGCACCCAGGGATCACGAGCCTCACCTCGATCACCGCACTCGCCCTTGTTGGCGCGCTCGCGCCGTCGGCGCTGGCGCAGTGCGACTTCAGCATTCCGCCGGATGCCTTGTGCAACATCGATGAGTTTGCTGGTGCCGACTGCGCCGATCGCGACTTTGCCGATGCGAACGGTGGTTGCGGCACCTGCGGCCAGTTGGTCCAGCCTGCCGGCAACCTGGTCGACGGCACGTTCCTGCAGATCCATGGCACGATTGGCTCGTATCCGGTCTCGACCACCGCGGGCCTCGTCGCCTTCCGCGATCTCGACTGGTACCTGATCGATGTGAAGTCGGCGGGCTTCATCGACCTCTCACTCGTCACGGCGAAGGCTGATGACAGCGGACCGATCGAGCAGAGCGAGTTCATCATTCTTCGCGGCGGTGATTGCCGCGTCGCGCAGACGGTGTATTCGTCGGTCTCGGCTGAGTGCCCGAACGCCGGCCGTGTCTATCTGGAGCCCGGCGAGCACCTGTTGGTCTTCGGCGCTCCGCTCGAACCGAACCCCCCCGCGCAGGGGCCCGCTGATTTCCAGTGGCCCTGCACCTCGAAGTACCTGGTCACCATCGAGTTCACCGCCGTTGATGTGCCGACGTGCGCGACCGATGCCGGCCCGTGCCTCACGGCGCATGAGACCCCTGGCTGCGCGGACCCCGCGTGCTGCAGCCCGGTCTGCGCGATCGATCCCGCGTGCTGCGAAGTCGCCTGGGATGCCGAATGCGCCGCCAGCGCCGCGACGGAGTGCGATCTCTTCGTCCACGCCTGCTCAAGCCCTGCGGGCGCACCGGCGAACGACTGCATCCTGACGCCTGCATCGATCACGATCGGCTCTCCGTTGGCCGTCGACAACTCGAACGCAGGCACCGACGGCCCCATCGATGTCGAGTCGCCGTGCCAGTACGCCTGCGGCAAGGACCTGTGGTACACGGTCACGGCGCCCGGCCGCGGCAACATGACGCTCTCGCTCTGCGCGGGTGCGGCTGCGACCGACGACAGCGTCATCGAGGTCTACGCGCTCGGCTCAGGCGAGACCGTGCCGGCGATCACGCCAGAGTTCGTCGAGCAACTGACGAGCAACTTCATCGGCTGCCGAGACGACACGTGCAACCCAAGCGAAGGCGGCGGTCCGACCACGGTCTACCTCCCCAACTGCGAGGAGAACGAGCACTTCCTGGTGCGCATCGGCGGCTGGTACGACGAGGCCAGCCAGGGGCCCGAGAGCGCCGACGAATTCTCGCTGACGTTGGTGCCCAGCTTCGAGCGCGTGGTCTTCGACACCGGGCCTCAGCACTCGGTCAAGCGTTCGGACACCGGCGACTTGGTCAACTTGGGCATCACCAGTGGTTGCGTCAACGAGACCAACGCCCAGCGTTGGCTCGCCCAGGCGTTTGTCATGCCGGCGACCGACGCGGGCTTCGCATCGTGGCGCGTGCGCAAGCTCGTCGTGAAGGGCTTCATCTCGACCCAGTACATCCCGACGACCACGCACTTGGCGTGGACGATCTGGCGCCGCACGGGATCGAATCGCCCTGTCAATGGTGACCAAGTGCAGTCGGGCATCGTGCCGCTGCCGACCCCGTACAACGAGGCCGCTGACGACACGGGCAGCCTGTCGACGTACGAAATCCCGGTGGACCTTCTGCTGGAGCCCGGCAGCTACTACCTGAGCGTGTGGGGCGCGAACACCGTCGGCTCTGCGAGCGGAACGTGCGATCCAGCGTCGCCTGCGGCGTTCGCATGGTTCGTGAGTGCGTGGGGCGGAGCGAACGAAGCCAATCCCGGCGAAGCGGTTCCGCTCTCGGACTCGAACGGCACGTACATGTGGCGCTCGGCCATTTTCCCCGGCACCTTCGCGCAGGGCTTCCTGCGGGTTGGTTCCGTGACGAATCATGAACCGCCGTGCGTGACGAGCGATGTCGCGCCCTACTGGCTCAACACGTGCTTCCGCATCGTCGCCGAAGACGGTGCGATCGCCGAGGCGTGCCCGGGCGACTACAACGGCGACGGCCAGCGCGATGGCGCGGACCTGGGCCAGCTGCTCGGCGCGTGGGGCACCAAGGACCCGATCATCAACCTCACCGGCGACCCGGTGGTGGACGGTGCGGACCTTGGGGTCTTCCTCACCAGCTTCGCGATCCCGTGTCCGTGAGCGCACGCGGCCTCGTGATCGATGCGCGCAGCCATCCGATCGCGGGCTCATGCCTGCGTTGTGTTTGCGGTTGAATAGACAACAGCGGCCCCGGTTGGGGGACAAGCACAGGTAGACTCCGCGCTCCCACGGAGCACCTGTGAAGCGATTCCTCTCTGCACTCGGCATCTTCTTTGCGGTCGCGGTCGTCTTTGCGGTCGTCGGCGGCGGTGAACTGCTGGCGATGCTGCCGAGCTTCGGCGGCGGCGGGGGTGGCGTCGAGGTCAGGCTCGAGGACGCCTCGGTGCGCGACGTGGTGCAGACGGCCAGCGCCCCCGGCTACATCGAGCCGATGATCAAGGTCGACATTTCGGCGGAAGTCAGCGAGCGCATCGTCGAGCTGCCGTTCCGCGAAGGCCAGTCGGTCCGCAAGGGCGATGTGCTCGTCCGGCTCGACGATCGTGACCTTTCGGCGCGCCTGGCTGCAGCGACGGCACGGCTCGAAGCCGAGCGCGGCCGGCTGGGCGCCGAGAAGGCCCGGCTCGACGGACCGCGAATGCAGCTGCAGACGGCCAAGTCGGCGCTCGAGCGCCAGGAAGCCCTCTTCCGCTCGGGCGACATCAGCCGGCAGGCGCTCGAAGAGGCCCAGACCCGCGTGCAGGACATCCAGGCGGGGCTCGCGGCCAGCGAGCGCACCATCGGCGTCATCGAGTCCAGCGTCGCGGCGAGCGCTGCCGACATCGAGCGCGCGCAGCGCGACCGTGAGCGAACGGTGCTTCGCAGCCCGATGGACGGCGTGGTCATCCGCCTGAACGCCGAAGTCGGCGAGCTCGTCGTCGTGGGCACCATGAACAATGCCGGCACGGTCATCATGACCGTGGCCGATCTCTCGCACATGCGCATGGTGGCCGAGGTCGCCGAGGCCGACATCGCGCGCGTGCAGCTCGGCCAGCTCGCCGAGGTCTTCGTGAATGCCTACAAGGACCAGTCGTTCAAGGGCACGGTGGCCGAGATCGCCATGGACCGCTCCAACGCCGGCCGATCGGCCGCGCTGTCGGCGAGCGGTTCGACCGGTGGCAGCGGCACGTACAAGGTCGAGATCGACCTCACGCTCAGCGAGCAGGATCACCTGCTGTCCGGCCTCGCGGCCAACGCCGACATCCGTCTCGCCACCGCCAATGGTGTCGCGGTTCCCACGCAGGCGGTCGTCGAGCGCAAGATCGACGACCTTCCCGAGTCGATCCGCACGAGCTCGCTGGTCGACCGCAACCGCAAGGTCGCGAGCGTCGTCTTTGCCGTGAAGGATGGCATGGCGCGTGCCGTCCCGGTCCGCATCGGACAGAGCAGCCTGACCGACACGATCGTGCTCGAGGGCCTGACGGCCGGTGAGCGCGTCGTCGTGGGGCCGTACAAGGCGCTCGACACGCTGCGCGATGGGATGCGCGTGACGGAAGCGGCCGCGGCCCCGGATGACGGCGCGTCCATCGAGGTCAGGATCGGCACATGATCCGCGTCACGGGCCTTCACAAGACGTACCGAGTCGGGGACGACGAGGTGCGGGCGTTGCGCGGCGTCGACCTTTCGATCGGCCGCAACGAGATGGTGGCGATCATGGGTGCCTCCGGCAGCGGCAAGAGCACCCTGATGAACATCCTCGGCTGTCTCGATCGCCCCACGCGCGGCGAGTACGAGCTCGATGGCCGCGCGGTCGCGCGCATGGGTGCGGATGAACTGGCGTCGGTCCGCAACGAGAAGATCGGCTTTGTCTTCCAGAGCTTCGAGCTCCTGCCGCGCCAGACGGCGCTGCAGAACGTCGAGATGCCGCTCATCTATGCGCTCGGCGGCGTGTCCCGCCGGGAGCGCGAGCGGCGTGCGCGCGAGTCGCTGGCGCGCGTGGGTCTGTCGGACCGTCTTGATCACCGGCCGAGCCAGCTTTCGGGGGGACAGAAGCAACGCGTGGCGATCGCGCGGGCGATCCTCAACAACCCGGCCATCCTGATGGCCGACGAGCCCACGGGCAACCTCGACACCGCCACGACCGCCGAGGTGCTCTCGATCTTCGGCCGCATCCATGCCGATGGCCAGACGATCGTGCTCGTGACGCATGAGAACGATGTCGCCGCACACTGCCAGCGGGTGGTGCGCCTGCGCGACGGGCTGATCCTGAGCGACCTTCCCGCGGTCGAGGACGAGGCGGTCGGTCCCATCGCGCGCGAGCTGCGCGAGCGTGGGAGCGTGCCGTGCTGACGCCGCAATTCTGGATCCAGTCGCTCTGGCTGGCGTTCAGCCAGATCTGGGCGAACAAGACCCGCAGCGTGCTGACGGCGCTCGGCATCATCGTGGGCGTGGCGAGCGTGACGGCGGTCATCGCCGCACTCAGCGGCCTGAAGGCCAAGGTGCTCACGGAGTTCGAGAGCTTCGGCGCCAACCGCGTCTTCATCTTCCCCAACCGGCCCGACGACGCACCCCGCAACAAGTACCCGTGGGAAAGCGTCCGGCTCAAGCCATCCGAGGCGATCGAACTGCGCGACCAGGCCACGTCGCTCAAGGCGCTCACCCCGATCGTCGAGATCTCGGGCGCGGTCGAGAGCGACACGAAGAAGCTCGACTCGATGCAGATCGTGGGCATCTGGCCCGACTGGCACCCGATCGAGGGCCGGCGCGTCATCATGGGCCGCGCGTTCGGGCAGGTCGATGAGGACAACGCGCGCCAGGTCTGCCTGGTCAACGACCGCGCGATCGAGGAGCTGCGCCTGCCCAACGACCCGACCGGCACCACGCTGCTCGTGGCGGGGCGGCGGTTCCTGGTGGTGGGAGTGGTCGAGACGCTCCAGTCGCGGATGTTCGGCTTCGACACGCAGGCCAGCGAGGTCTTCATCCCGTTCTCGCTCGCCATGAAGCTCACGCCGGACCGAACGCCGTTCATCCGCTTCAGTGCGCTGCTCAAGGATGCGGCATTCGGCGATCGCCTCGTCGGCCTGGCCCGCATCCTTG
>JASGCG010000132.1 GCA_030054235.1 Bacteroidia bacterium | reverse complement strand
CGGAACGACGTACTGCGAATCTGGTTTCAGTCCGTAGTGAAAGATCCAATCCCCGCGGAGGCCCCATGCCACAGCGCCCAGCAGCATCGGCGGTTCGAAAGCCCACCTTCGTCCCGACTCCACTGTCGGCAGCCGCCCGTCGGGCGCTGGGACCGCAGGACGCGGAGTTGGTCACGACGGTGATGGCCGAGGCCATGGACTTCATGCCGGCACCTGAGTTCGCGCGGTCGAACGCCGAGCGCAAGATCTTCACCGATGCTCCATCGATCCGCCGACCGAAGGTCGACTGGTATTGCCCGCTGATGCATGAGGAACGCGCCTCGGGTCGGGGCAACGATTCACTGCTGCTCACTGGCGCCCAAGAGCGTGTGCTCTTCATGCAGTTCAACTACGCGCGCTACCGCGTCGCTCGGATCCAGAAGGCGCAACGAGGCCAGCCCCTGGAAACCCGCGAAGCCCGCGAAGTGCTGCACTGGGCCCACGCGGCCACGCGCCTTCGTGACCAGATCGCCGAGATCAACCTCGGCCTCGTGCTCGCCATGGCCAAGCGCGTGCGCAACGCCGACATCGAGTTCGCCGACCTGATCAGCGAAGGCAACATGGCGCTCATGCGCGCGGTCGACAAGTTCGACTGCGGACGAGGCTTCAAGTTCAGCACCTATGCGTGCCGCGCCATCCTGAAGGCCTTCAGCCGGCACGGCATCAAGCAGACCAAGCACCGCCAGCGCTTTCCGACGGAATTCGACCCTGCCATGGAGCGCGGAGATCACCCGGGCATCGTTCGCGCCGAGCACGAGCGCGAGTGCGCCTCGGAAGTCGGCTGGCTGCTCGAGTCCAACCAGGCTGATCTCACGGCGCTCGAGCGCGAAGTCATCGAATGCCGCTTCGGGCTCAACGCGCCCATCGCCAGCGCCCTGCCCACTCTGGAACAGATCGGTGCGAGCCTCGGCGTGACCAAGGAACGCGTCCGTCAGATCCAGATCCGTGCGCTGGAAAAGCTGCGCAACGCGTACATGGATCGCGCCGAACGTCGCTCCGGACTCACCACTGCCGACGAAGCGCTTGCGCTGAACTGACGGCAAATCTCCCCGTCACGATCGCTCCCCAGCATCGTCCGGCGACGCCGACGGTTGAAGCGGCTGCATACGCCGCGCGCACGGGTCGAGTGATCCCGCATCTCACACCAGTGGTCTAGCCCTGCCATCGAGCTGTGGCCACGGCGCAGCAGGTGACCGCGGCATGCAGCAGCGCAAAGCCAACGATGATGCCTTGGTAACTCGACGCCGCGTCCCCCGCCACGCCGAGCACCATCACAGGAATCACCGCGCCACTGGCGTAGCCCACGCCGCCGCTGGTGGCAAAGGCGGTGAAACCGACGGGACCTCGATCCACGGCGTGCTCGAGCGCGAGGCTGGTCGGCAGCAGTGCCGCACCGGCCAACCCCAGCACGGCGAGCACACTCACGAGGGCCGGCTGCGCATCGCCCACGAACGGCACCGCCGCCAACGCCACGGCATAGATCCCACCAGCCCACTGACGCAGCCGGAGCGTGCCGACTCGTTGCGCCACGAGCCCCGCGGGCCACGCTCCCACGGCCATGGCCAGGAGCGGCAGGCCGACCATCCATCCTCGCTCGCTGGCGTCGTAGGTGAAGAACCCGGCGAGGAAGAGGCTGAGCGTTCCGGTCAACACACCGCCCGTGGCACGATCGACGAACGCCATCGCGAGCACGACCCACGCGGGGACGGCCCGCGTGCGCTCGAGTCCCACCGCGTTGCCGGGCGCTGGTGTCGAACGAACGGACAGCGCTTCGGGGCTCCCCTCGAGACCACCGCGCCAGACGGCCGCCAACAGGGCGACCACAGCTGAACTTCCCGCGCCAAGGATGAAGACGACCCGCTCCGCCCCCGGGCCCATGAGCTTCGCTGCCAGTCCGCCAATGGCCATGCCGCATCCCACGCCGCCCAGGAGCACCATCGAGCCCAACCCGAGGCGGCCAGACACAGAGCCCGCGACCGAGCGCCCGAGCAGCTGCATGAGGACACCGAAGACGATGGCGTCCGGGACACCCTCCAGCGCGCGGACGGCCATCGTGCCTGGCCATCCCAGCGGCAGCCAGAGGCAGGCGATCAGAAGAGCATCGAGCATGGACGCTGCGATGAGCAGGCGAACTGGATGGATCGAACGCTGGAGGCGCGCGACCACGCCGATGGCCACGGCAGCACCAAGCAGATTGACCAAGAGGAACGCCTGCGCCTCGGTGCGACTGACGCCGTAGCGGTCCACGCAGAGGTCCTTGAGGACCGGCACGACCATCGCATCGGGCAGGGCCGACAGGAAGATGAGCAGACAGACCAGTCGCTGCACCGGGGAACGGTAGCCGGGAGCGCGCGTGCTCGGCCGGCCGATGGCACGCACGCGCCACAATCGCGCGGGGGCGGTCACTACCATCGCGCCATGGACAAGGTCTTTGCCACCCCCAAGGCTGCTCTCGAAGGCGTGATTCGCGACGGGATGACCGTGGCGGTCGGAGGATTCGGGCTCTGCGGCATCCCGGAACAACTCATCCTGGCCCTCCGTGATTCAGGCGCCAAGGGACTGACCGCCGTCAGCAACAACGCCGGCGTGGATGACTGGGGGCTCGGGCTTCTGTTGCAGACGCGGCAGATCCGCAAGATGGTCTCGAGCTATGTCGGCGAGAACGCCGAGTTCGAGCGGCAGTTCATGAGCGGCGAGCTCGAACTGGAGTTCACGCCACAAGGCACGCTGGCCGAGCGCATGCGCGCCGGCGGTGCGGGGATCCCCGCCTTCTACACCAAGACCGGTGTGGGCACGGTCGTGGCGGATGGCAAGCCGCACATGGAGTTCGACGGCGAGACCTACGTCATGGAGCGCGCCATCAAGGCTGATGTTTCGCTGGTGAAGGCGTGGCGCGCCGATCCGTCAGGGAACCTCGTCTTCCGCCGCACCGCGCGAAACTTCAACCCGATGGCGGCGACCTGCGGCGCCGTGACGATTGCCGAGGTCGAGGAGTTGGTCCCGCTGGGATCGCTTGATCCCGACCAGATCCACACCCCTGGCATCTTCGTGCAGCGCATCGTGGTCACGACCAGCGAGAAACGCATCGAGCAGCGCACCGTGAGCAAAGGTTGAGTGAGCCAGGGCTGAGGCCCGCGGGACCCGACGCGGGTGCGGTTCTCGGACGTTAGTGGTGTTCCCGGACGTTGGCTGGAAATCATCGGCTCTCACCAATTCCAAGCCCCGTTTGCGTCGATGCATGCAACATTCCGGCCCCTGCGCCGTTCCACCTTGGCTCGATCCGACCGTCATCCGGAGACCATGACCATGAAGCACTACCTGCTTGCCGTTGCCGTTGCAGCCGCCTCGTTCAGCGTCACCCAGACCCATGCGCAGTTGGCGCGCGAGGCTGGCTTCAACGAGATTTTCTCCACCGACCTCCTGCCACGTGACGTGGCGCTGTTCGTGGACTTCCTCGGGCTCGAGGATTGGCAGAAGCCCGTCCTCGAGGCGCTGCTCACCGACTACCAGTCCGAGTATCGAGCTGGCGAGCAAGGTCTCCGTGATCGACTGACCGCGATGAAGGACCAGCTCGCCGGCGCAAACGATGCGTCGGCCCTCGCCCTGCTGATGAAGCCCATCGAGGACTGGAAGACGGAAAAGGTGGCGATGAAGCAACGTTTCCTCGACGATGTGAAGAGCCAGTTGTCCGATGCCCAACTCGAGCGCTGGCCAAGCCTGGAGCGCGCGCTGCGCCGCGAGAAGCAGCTGCCGCAAGGACGCCTGAGCGGAGAGAAGACGGACCTCGTCATCGTGATGCGCCAGATGGATGTCCCGCTGGACGTCCGCACCAACGCCAAGGACGCGATCGACGCCTACGAGACAGCGCTCGATGCCGCGCTTGAACGCCGCGCCAAGCAGCAGGAGATCAGCGGGCCGATCATCCGGAAGTCCATGGCCGAGCGGGATCCCGCGACCGGCTTGGTGGAGACCGAGCGCGTGGTCGCGATGCGCGTCGTGGTGCGTGACGTCACGGATGCCCACATCGAAGCGCTCGCCACCGCGTTCGGTGCCGATTGGGGCCCCAAGTTCCGGGAGCGCGCGCTGCGCGATGCCTACCCATTGGCATGCCGAACCCCACCGCTTGATCCGTTCTTCGAGAATGTGCTGGCGATCGAAGGGCTTTCGGAGGAGCAGATCACGCAGATCAACGACCTCAGGAGTCGGTTCAGCCAGTCGATGTCAGACCTGCAAGGGCGGTTCGTGACGAAGATCCGGGAGACCGAACCCGGTCGACTGACCGAGGATGCGCGCCTCGCCGCAGACGCCGCACGGAACGTCCCCGTCGCCAAGGGCGAGCAAGAACCCTACAAGGACCTGATCGCGGAGCGCGACCGCCTGGTGGATGACACCCGAACCCGAGTCCTTGCGTTGCTCAACGAGGACCAGAAGGCGAAGATCCCGGGAATCGACAAGTACCGCGAGATCGGAGAGGACACGCTCAAGCCCGGTTCGGACGACGCCAAGAAGCGTCAGATGCTCAGAAGCGACGAACAGACTCCGCTCGGCTCCGATGGACTCGGCACTCGAAGCCCCTCGCCACGAACCAAGTCTGGCGGCGATGGCACTGACGCTCCGCGCTGAACGACTGGAACCCATGGAACAGCAGCCCCTCGACACCACGACCCCCGAGACCGAGCAGGCACCGGCCGAGACCGTGCTGCAGGCGCCCGCGTCGACCAAGGACGAGCAGGAACGGCTGCGCGAACGATGCGCCGCGCTCGGCATCGAGTGGCATGACAAGGCACCCGAAGCCGACACGGCCGTCGTCGGACTGCTGCTGCCCGACGTCGCGGTGCGGCTTCGGGTGGTTCCCCTGCGCGAACGGAACGGTCGGCTCGTGCTCGCGATGGTCGATCCCTTCGACATCGGCGCCGCCGACGAAGTGAGCACCATCGTCGAGCGGCGCGTGCAGCGCGTGGGCGTCGAGGCCGCCGCGTTCGCGGAACTGATCCGCAAGTGCTACGGCACCACGGCCGCGCGCATGGCCGAGAGCCTGGGCGGATCGAGCGAGGACGCCTCGAACGAGAGCGAGCACAACCTCGACGCGATCGAGGCCGACGACGTGCACCGCATGGCCGAGGCGCCGACGCTGGTGAACCTCGTGAACCTGCTCATCCTGGAGGCGATCCAAAGCCGCACGAGCGACATCCACATCGAGCCCTTCGAGAGCGAGCTGAAGGTCAAGTACCGCATCGACGGCGTGCTGATGGAGCAGCCCCAGCCTCCCAAGCACCTGCAGGCCGCCATCGCCGGCCGCATCAAGATCATGGGGCACATGAACATCGCCGAGCGCTACGTGCCGCAGGACGGGCACATCACGCTCCG
>JASGCG010000131.1 GCA_030054235.1 Bacteroidia bacterium | reverse complement strand
CAGGCTTGGTCGATGTCGGCGTTGCCGTGGACGGAGCGGTTGCCGGTGCGGCCGTGGCCAACGCGGGCGCGGAGGCGCCGGGTCCGTTCGTGCTCGGCGCGGTGACCACCTGCGCCGTGGCACCCGCAGGATCGATCGGCGGCGTGGTCGGCGTTGATGCGGATGCAGGCGCGGCTGGAGGCGCAGGCGCACTCGCAGGTGCAGGCGTCGATGCAGGCGTCGATCCAAGGATGTCCGCGGCCGAGCGGGGTGCACCGGCGATCGGCGCTGCGGCCTGTTGCAATTGCGCGGCCAGTTCGGCGATCGCTCCGGAGTGCGCAGCGTTCCACGCTGGCACGTCGGCCTCGGCGACCTGCGCGCTCTGCACCAAGAGATCGGTGCCCTTCAGCAACTGGTCGACGCGCGCCGGCACGATCGGTTCCTGTGCGCGCTGCAGGCGCACCAGGCAATCCTCCATCGCGTGGGCGAGCGTGACGACCTGCTCAAAGCCCACGATCCGTGCTGCACCCTTGATGCTGTGCGCCGCGCGCATGAGCGGTTCCACCAGCGCGGGATCCGTGGCGCTCTCAAGCGCAACCAAGCCATCGCTCAAGGCGCGGCCGTGCTGTTCGGCCTCGGCCTTGTACAGGTCGAACATGCTGAACCCGCCCAAGCTCATGCTCGCACCGCCTCGGCGCACGCCGTGAGCAGGGCATCCACATCAAGAATCCCCGCATGACCCGTCGCGCACGGCATCAGGTGCGTGGTGAAGCCAGCACCCGACGCCGCCACCGTGAGCGGGGCGGCAAGCAGGTCCTGCGAGTTGCCGGCGACCGTACCCGGGACCTCGTCGGCTTCGAACGCCCACGCGGCGCCTCGTTCGCCCAGCACGATCATGCGCGCGGCATCGTCGCCGGTCGGTGACCAGCTGAAGCCGCAGAGCGAGGCCAAGTCCATCACGATGGCGACCTCGCCCTCGATGTTCGCCAGGCCACGCAGCGCGCGATGCGATCGGTGCGGGATGCGGTGCGGCTTGACCGCGCGGGTGACGCGAAGCACGCGGCCCGCGGGCACCGCGATCCAGGACGAGCCCACGCGTGCAAGGACGGCGTGCACGTCGGTGGCGCGCTCACGCTCGATGACGCGCGCGAAGGCCTCGGCGTTGGCGTCGAGTTCCGCGGCGGTGAGTGGGCGGTGTTCGCTCATGTCGTGCTCCGTCCGCGCGTGGCCGCCCGTTGCGCCCGGGTCCGCCATCGCTGTGCCTCGTCCGGCCGACCGAGCCGCTCGGCCACCGCGGCCAACGCCAGCATCGCCAAGTCATGCTGTGGTGCCAAGTACACGATCTGCTCCAGCAGGCTGCGGGCACGCTCGTGTTCGTTGGCCGCCATCGCCGACTCTGCTTGCACGACGAGCGCATCGACGTGCTGCGGCAGGGGCATTCCCTCGCTCGACGCGGCGATGGCCGGGCCTTCTTCGTTTCCGTGCGCCGTTGGCTGAGGACGCGGCGGGGGCATCGTGCGCGAGTCGTCCTCGCCCATCGATCCTGGTGTCTGCGGGTTGGTCGCGCCCGGCACGCGCGCATGCCGTTCGTTCGAACGATCCGACACCATCGGACTGCGCTGCGGCGCCACCAGCGGCGGCAGTTCGCCGCGGTGCCACGCAAAGCTCTCATTGCGATCGTCACGGCGCCACGACGGCCCCAGCTCGACCCGCTCCGCATGTCCGAGCATCAGCAGTCCGCCCACTGGCACGGCGCGCACCATGGCCGCCACCAGCGCATCGCGTGTGGGTGCATCCAGGTAGATGAGCAGGTTCCGGCACATCACCACATCGAACGATCGGCCGTCGAGCACCTCGATCATGTGCGCGCTCGAACGAACGTGGGTGCACGAGACTGCGGCCTTGGCGTGCGGATGGATCCATGCGCCCTGCGGCTCGATCCTGATCCATGGCTGCGCCCACGACGGCACGCTGCCGCGCAGCGCGAGGGAACCGGTCCACTGCGCACGACGGGCGACCTCGATCGCCACCGGATTGCGATCGAATGCTTCCACGCTCACGCTGCCGCCGGGCCCTAGCGCCGCCAATGCCGTGGCGGCTGCGGCGTAGGCCTCCTGGCCGGTCGCGCAGCCGATGCTGGCGATGCGCACGGGCCGGCCTCGGCCTGCAAGGTGCGCATGCAGGGCCTCGAAGCTCGTCGGGTACCGGAAGAACCACGTCTCCGGCACCGCGACCTGCGCCACGAAGGCATGCAGCGCCGCTTCATCGTTTCGAAGGTGCCGGGCCAGTTCGTGGTCATCACGCACACCCACGCGCCGTCGCTCGGCAGCGCACAGCACTTCGAACGCCGCGCCTTCGCAGTGCGCCGCATCGATGCCGCCGTTCTCGGTGAGCAGTGCGCGCACGGGATGGCTCATGCGGGGATTGCCCCGTCGCGCACGATGGCCAGCGCCGGATGCCGCGCCAAGGAGCCGGCGTCGATCGCCTGCACGCTGCGCCCACCATGCGTGCACATCGGTCCGAGCCACGCAAGCGCCTCGATCGAGAGTCCGGGGTGGCTTCCGGTCAGGTCGAGTTCCGCGAGCTCAAGCACCTCATCGACTTCAAGCAGCAGCGCGGGCGCACCATCGGGCCGCATGAGCAGCGTGCGGCTCGCTGTGGTGGCGGCGGTGGCGGGCAGGCCCAGGAGCGCCGCTGCATGCACGAGCGGCAACCAGGCACCGCGTGCACACGCGAAGCCCCGGCACCAGACCGGCGCGCCAGGCACATGGCGAGCCGCGATCGCCGGTGCGACTTCGTGCACATCCTTCGCCGCCAGCGCGAAGCGTTCGCCGCCGATCATCACGCACAGGTGACGCATCGATCAGCCCCGGCGGATCTTGAAGGCCTCGACGGCGGTCTTGAGTTCGGCCATGGCGGCGAGCAAGCGATCCGCGGCGCGCGATGACTCCTCGGCGGCAAGCATCGTCTCGCGCGTCGTGGTGGTGAGCTGGCCCATCGCATCGCTGATCTGGCGTGCGCCCTCGCTCTGGCTCTTCATGCCACGGTTGACATCCGCGAACTGCGCGCTGCCCTCGTCGACCTGCTCGATGATCTGGCCGAGCTGACCGCCGATCGTGCCCACATCGCGCACGCCGCGGCGCACCTGTTCGGCGAAGCGGTCCATCTCCATCACGCCGGTGCTCACCGCGGTCTGCATCTGCCGAACGGTCTGCTCGATGTCGAGCGTGGCTGCGGCGGTCTGGTCGGCCAGGCGCCTGATCTCGCGCGCCACCACCAGGAACCCGACGCCATGCTCGCCGGCCTTCTCCGCCTCGATCGCTGCGTTCACGCTGAGCAGGTTGGTCTGGTCGGCGACCTTCGTGATCGTCGTCACGACGCCGTTGATCGTCGCGGCCTTCTCGCTGATCGCCGAGAGCCTTGCCGCAATGCCCGCGGTGGCATCCTCGAGCCCACGGATCGTCTCACCCATGCCATCGAGGCCGCTGCGACCGCTGCGTGCGAGCTCCGCTGCGCGTGCCGCAGTCAGCGCCACGCGCTCCATCGTGTCACCGAGTTCCGTGCTCGTGGCGGCGATCTGCTTGGCCGCGGCGGCGACTTGCGTGGTGCTGGCGCTCAGCCCGTGCGAGTTGCGCTCCTGCTGCCGCGCCGTCGCGGTGAGCTCGGTCGCGGTCGAATTGATGTTGATCGTGGCTTCCTTCACCTTGCTGATGAGGGACTCCATGCCGTGGTGCATCGCACCGAGCGCGTTGACGAGGTGCGCAGCCTCGTCGCGTCCATCGCAGTGCGGTGCCGTGCCGCTGAGGTCTCCGCCTGCCATGGCCGTCGCACTCGTCGAGGCCACCGTCAGCCGCTTGCCGACGAGGACCGCCGGCGCAAGCAACAGCACGGCGAGCAGGGCCACGCCACCGGCCGCGGTGAGGATCTGCGTGATCAATCCGGCCTCCGCACTGGCCAGGGCATCCTGCTCGCTCTCTCGCACGATGACATCCCACCGATGTCCATCGGGAAGGGGCAGCACCTGGTGCGCCCACATGCAGGGCTGCCCCGTCACGGGATCGATCGCGGTGCGGAGCTTCGCCATGCTCATCGCGCTGCTGCCGCCCATCGATTCGCTGAGCATCGGCTCGAACAGCGCTGCATACGCCGACGACTCGACGGCCTTCGTGCGCAGCATGCCTTCGGTGGCGTCTTCGGCCGCATCCTTGCGATCGGTCGTTGCCGTGATGAACGCGCGCGGCTTGATGAAGCCCGGCACGGAACTGCCCGAACTGATCACGAATGCATCGACCCCGTGCAGTTCACATTCCTCGCGCACGAGCGCAGCGATGTCACGCAGCGCGCGGTCGGCGCCGGCAATCCCCTTGAACGCACCACCGACCACGATGGGCGCGACGGTCTCGATCATCGCCTGGCCGTCGTAGACGTAGGGCTCGGTGATGCGCGCCTTCACCTGCTGCGACGAGCGCCACAGTTCGCGCACGCCGGCGTAGTACAGGCTGGTCTCCATGTCGATGTTCGCCTTGAACGCAAGGACGTTGCCGTTGCGCCAGTCGAGGAAGGCGTAGGGCACGAACTGGCCGCTGCCGGGCTCTTGCACGTTGGCGAGCGGGTTCGCCAGATAGTGCGCATCCTGGCCATCTGCATCGGGCGCGTAGGCGAAGTACGCACCGATGGCCCATGGGTTGGCCTTGAGCAGGTCGCCCATCAGCGTGAGCGTGCGCTCGCGGTCGCCGATGGATCCGCCCCACGATGCACCGCGCTGCAGGGCCATCGTCTGCACGAGTTCGCAGGCCACGCGGTTCTGCGCATCGAGCCGCGCGGCGACCTGCGCGGCCACGCGCTGCAGGCGGATCTCCGTTGCCTCGACCGCCTGGTCGTAGTCCCCGCGGATCTTGATGGCGATGAAGGTGCCCAATAAGAGCACCGCTGGTATCACGCCAAGCAGGGTGAGGCGTCCTGCGATGCGCTGGTGGAACGACAGGTGGTTGTTGGCCATGGAGAATTGTCTGCAGTGCTTGGTGGGAGTGAGCCGATCCGCTACACTCGTCGACGCTGGAATCGGCACGTTGCCGTCAATCCAGCACGCCTCGTCCGAGTTTCGAGCCAGCTTTCGTCAATGTGGGATCTCGAATCATCGGCCTTGTTGTCCCGCATTGAAAGGAATGCCTCGTGAAGCTCTATATCGGCAATCTGCCGTTCGGTACTACTGAAGACGACATGCGCTCTTTCTTCGAGCAGTTCGGAACTGTCGTCGACGTGTTCATCGCCAAGGATCGCGACACCGGTCGCAGCCGCGGCTTCGGTTTCGTCACCATGGGCGACGCTGCCCAGGGCAACGAAGCCATCGAAAAGACCAACGGCACCCAGTTTGACGGTCGCACCCTGACCGTGAACGAAGCTCGTCCGCCCGCGCAGGGTGGCGGCGGTGGT
>JASGCG010000130.1 GCA_030054235.1 Bacteroidia bacterium | reverse complement strand
CACGAACGCATCGCCGCAGCCGACCGTATCGATGGCCTTGACCGCGATCGCGCTCCCGCGCGCGATTGCACCGTCCACGCGCGCGATCCATCCTTCTGCGCCGAGCGTGACCACGAGGTCGAGCTTCGGCCACGCGTGCGCAAGCTGATGCAGCGCGGACTGCGGCTCGCCGATGCCAGTGAGTGCAGCGAGCTCGTGCTCATTCACGAGCAGGCACGACAGCGCACCGAGGTCGATCGATCGCACCGCATCGCCCATCGGTGCGGCGTTCAGCCAGATGCCCATGCCGCGTGCACGCGCTGCGGTCATGGCATGCCCGAGCCCACTGCACTCGTTCTGCATGAGCAGCAGGTCGCCGGGTGCGGCGCCCGTGAGGAAGGCATCGATGTCGGCATCGCCGATCCGGCCGTTCGCCTCGGGTGCGATGACGATCGAGTTCATGCCATCGTCGGCGACCATGACCGCAGCGAAGCCTGACATCGCATCGCTCGTCATGACGCATGCGGTGTCCACGCCGGCGGCTGCAAGTTCACGCACGATGAACGCACCGTCGCTGCCCGTACGACCGAGCATGCGCACCCGCGCGCCGCACCGGGCCGCAGCCACAGCTTGGTTCGCGCCCTTGCCGCCCGGATGCACCGCTGCCGAGCGGGCCATGACGGTCTCGCCCGGTGCTGGAAGCGCCGGCACGCGCAGCACGCGATCGATCATCAACGAGCCGATGACGTGGAGCGTGGTGCTCATTGCGTCAGGCTACCGCCATGCCGCGGCAGGTCCGCGGTTCGAGATCACCGTTCGTGTGACGACCGGTCGCGGCTAGCCTGCACCGATGCCGATCCTTGCCGTCGCTGCCGTGCTCGTGTTCCTGGCGCAACCGATCGACGGCCCCGCTGCAGTGCCAGCGCCGGCAGCCGCAGCGACCGAAGGGCCTGCCGGTGCCACGGCGCGCCCCGCACCGAGCGTGCCCGGGCTTTCCAAGCCCGTCACGATCACCTTCGATGGGGTCGATGTCCCAACGATCGCAGCGGCGACCGAGACCGATGCCGCGCGCGCGCTCGGGTTCGCCCACGCCACCGATCGATTCGCCCAGATGGACATGATGCGTCGATTCGCCGCCGGCGAGACCGCGGAGCTGCTCGGCGAGAAGGCCGTGCCTGCGGACCTCGAGCGGCGCGCGCTCCGTGGTCGCGACACCGCGCGCGCGTGCGTCGACCGGCTCGATCCCCGCAAGCGTGCGATCCTCGAGGCCTACGTGCAGGGCGTGAACGCAGGCATCGATGCGCTTCCCGCCTTGCCGCTCGAGCACATGCTGCTGGGCATCACGCCCGCACCGTGGAAGGCCGAGGATTGTGCGCTCGTCTATCTCTCGATGTTCCATGCGCTGGCGCGCACCGGTCGCGCCGACGCGATCTACGCCGAAGCGCTCGAACGGCTGCCAGCGCCCGTGTGCGAGTTCATCGGCTCGCCGCTCTCGCGCATGGATTGCCCCGTGCTGTCCGAGACGGCGCCGCCGGTCCTGCCCGTGATCCCGGGCGTCGACGTGATCGACCTGCGGAGCATCGATCGTGCAGCCGTCGAGCCGGCGGCGAAAGCTGTGAAGCAAGATTCGCCCAACCAGGCAACACCCAGGAAGGAAGGAGGGAAGAAGTCCAAGCGCCAGCCGACGGGGACTCCGAGCACGCCTGTCTCCATGCATGGATGGACCGATGCGCTCGCAGAGCTCTGGGACGAGCGTGCGGCGATGGCGGGCAGCAACGGATGGGTCGTCGCCGGAAGTCGCACGAAGGATGGCCGCGCGATCCTCGCCAACGATCCCCACCTGATGATCACGGCGCCGATCCTGTGGTACCGGTGCCGGCTCGAGTGGCCTGGTGTCGAATGGACTGGTCTGTCGATTCCGGGTGTGCCCGGCATCGTGATCGGCGGCAATGGCCATGTCGCGGTCGGTTTCACCAACACGACCGGCGACTTCGAGGACATCGCGCTGATCGATGTCGACCCGAAGGACCCGAATCGCTACCTACTCTCGGGCGGTGGCAGCGAGGCCTTCGGCACGGTGGAGCACACCGTGCTCGTGCGCGGCAAGGATCCCGAGCGCATCCTGCAGCGCACCACGCGCTGGGGCACGGTGACCGGCGACATGAGGTGCGCCGATGGCACCACGCGCCCCTTCGTCACGCTCTGGATCGGCGCACGACCCGACGCGATCAACTTCGAGATCCTCGACATGGCCATGGTGAAGACCGTCCGCGAGGCGGTGGAGCTGCTGTCGCGCTGGTACGGCCCGAGCCAGAATGCGATGCTCGCCGACCAGGCAGGGAGCATCGCGTGGGTCGTCACGGGCTGGATCCCCGATCGGCGCGGCCACGATCCGCGTCGTCCATGGCGCCCCTCGATCGATGGTGAACCCTGGCAGGGGCCGATCGATCCGTCGCTGCGCCCCCGGTCCATCGATCCGCCATCAGGCGTGATCGTTACGGCGAACCACCGCACCGTTCCGATCGAGCAGTGTGCCGTGCTCGGCCACTATTGGGCGCATCCGGAGCGAGCGCATCGAATCCATGCGCTGCTGGCCGATGACGAGCCGTTGGATGAATCGCGCATGCTGCAGATGCAGCTCGATACGGAACTGACCGGACTCGAGCCGTACCGTGCACTGGCGCTCAAGGCTCTTGATGGCGCAACCGACGCTTCGCTGCAAGCCCAACGTGAGGCGATCGCTGCCTGGAACGGCCGTGCCGACGCGGACCAGCGCGCCGTGGCGCTCCTGTCTGCCTTCCAGCGCGCGATCGAGCGTCGTTTCGCGGCCGTGCTCGTGGCGTGGATGCGCACGAAGGCCGGTCGGCCGCTGCCGGGGCTGGAGATTCGTGCCGTCCACGACGAACCGTGGCTGCGCGTGCTCGAGACGAAGCCGGCGAACTGGCTCCCCTCGGGGTACGCAGACTGGAACGAGTTCCTTCGCGCGGCTCTCGCGGAAGCTGCGGCCAAGGAGCCCGGCATCGAGCCGTGGGGCCAACGCAATCGTGCCCGATTCGCAAGCCCGGTCGCGGATGCCGTGCCGCCCTTCATGAAGGCGACGGTCACGCTTGACGATGGACCACAGCCCGGTCACGGCCGGGCGGTGCGTGTGCAGACGCCGCGAGCCGCAGCGAGCGCGCGATACATCGTGAGCCCCGGGAGTGAGCCGCAGGGGATCCTTCAGACACCGGGTGGCCAGTCGGGTGACCCGCGCTCGCCGCACTATCGCAGCCTGCATGCTTCGTGGCGAGATGGGGTCCCCACACCGCTGTTGCCTGGCCGGGTGGCGCGCAGCATGGTGCTTGAGCCGGTGCCCTGATCGGCAGGAATTCCCCGTTGGCACCCCGTTTCTTCGTGACATCGCCCGGAAGGCGGATTTAGCATCTCGTTGATCGCCGAGCGGTGCGCGCGACAGGCACGACCTCATTCCAACAGGAGACAGAGCATGGCATCGATCCGTGGCCTCGTCGGGACGTTCCTCGCCTCCATCACCGGTGTGCTCGCCATCGGTTCGACCCCTGCGCTTGGGCAGGCCGACCCGTCGCCGCTCTCGCCGGTCAAGCAGCTGCTTGAGCAGGGCGCTGACCTGAAGTTCGATCCCTTCAGCGTGCTGGTCCGCTTCGACATCGCAGCCGACCCGGCCGCCATCGAGCGGGCCATCGCCATGGTCGACGGTCGAGTGCTCAAGGTCTACGACCTGGTTCCTGGTCTCGTGCACCTCGAGATCGGCGTGCCGGTTGATCGGGCGATCGCTGCACTGAACCAGGTGAAGTGCGTGCGCTACGCCGAGCCGGACTGGGTCTGCAAGACCACGGCCATTCCCAACGACCCGAGCTTCGGCAATCTCTGGGGCATGCGCAACACCGGCCAGACCGTGAACAGCGACCCGGGCGCGGCCGGCGCAGACTCCCGCGCGCATCTCGCGTGGGATTCGTTCACCGGCAGCCAGACGTTCGTGGTGGCCATCATCGATGACGGCACCAACCGCACGCATCCAGACCTTGCCGCCAACATCTGGTCGAACCCCGGCGAGATCGCCGGAGACGGCATCGACAACGAAGGCAACGGATATGTCGACGACACCTGGGGCTACGACTTCTACCAGCGTGACAGCGACCCGACCGGCACCGGCCACGGCACGCACACCGCGGGCACCGTGGGCGCCGTCGGCAACAACGGCGTCGGTGTGGCGGGGGTCATGTGGAACTGCAAGCTCATGGCACTGCGCTTCCTCGGGCCCAACGGGGGCGTGACTTCGGATGCCATCCTGTCGGTGCAGTACGCCAACTCCAAGCGCGTACGGGTGTCGAACAACTCGTGGGGCGGCGGCGGCTTCTCGCAGGGTCTGTACGACGCAATCAATGCCGGCAAGGCGGGCAACCACCTCTTCGTCGCGGCCTCGGGCAACAGCGGGATCAACAGCGACACGTCGCCTGCCTACCCCGGTGCCTACAACCTCGACAACATCATCAACGTCGCGGCGACCGACAACAACGATGGCCGCGCGTCGTTCTCGAACTACGGCGCCACGACCGTCGACATCGGTGCCCCCGGCGTGACGATCCTCTCGACCTACGGCACCAATGGGTACTCGTACCTCAACGGCACATCGATGGCGTGCCCGCACGTGGCGGGCGCGGTGGCCCTGGTGACGGCTGCGAACCCGACGCTCACGTATGCGCAGGTCCGAAGCAGGATCCTGTCGACGGCAAGGCCGGTGTCATCGCTCTCGGGTCGCTGCGTGACCGGTGGCGTGGTGGACATCGCGGCGGCGATCGCCGGCAGCGGTGGCGGCGGCACCAACACGGCGCCGACCGTGGCCATCAGTTCACCCGGCAGCGGCGGCTCGTTCACGGTCGGTACGGCGATCACGTTCACCGGCACGGCCAACGACACCCAGGACGGCAGTCTGAGCGCGAGCATGACCTGGTCGTCGAGCCTGCAGGGGACGATCGGCACTGGTGCCACGTTCACGCGCACGGACCTCGTCGCGGGCACGCACACCATCACGGCGCGTGCAACCGACTCGGGATCGCTGCAGGGATCCGCCACGGTCACGATCACGATCACGACCGGTGGAACGTTGCCGTCGGCTCCGACCAGTCCCCTGGCCACTCTCGCCGGCACGACGGTGACCGTGCGGTGGACGGACACGTCGACCAACGAGACTGGCTTCCGCATCAAGCGGCAGCAGCGGGTCGGTGGCTCATGGATCAACGAGACCGTGATCGCCACCACGAGCTCCAACGTGACCCAGATCACCAATGCCCCCGGCTCCGGCCGCTGGCGTTACGCGATCCAGTCGTTCAACGCGACGGGTTCTTCGGCGTGGACCGCGTGGGTCCAGGTCAACATCAACTGACCTGAGCGATCGTCAAGTCTTCTGTGCAGCGAGGCGCCGATGG
>JASGCG010000129.1 GCA_030054235.1 Bacteroidia bacterium | reverse complement strand
CAGGCGAGGACTGTCTGAGCGAACGAGGCATGCCGGCGCCCCAAAGGAGCGACGGACGCACAGTGCGCGCGGTCAGCGGCGGCGTGAACGAAGGCCAAGCACGAGGAGCGCGAGGGCTCCGGGCGCGGGCACGGACTGCGGCGCCGCGGAGCTGCCGAAGACCCACGCGTCGAACGAGCCGTTGAAGATCGTGCGATCGCTCGCGCCGACCATGGCCTGCTCCCACGAGCCAGTGTCCTGCGTCCAGTAGTGCCAGTAGTTCTCGATGGGCCACAGGTCGCCCTCGCCGTACTCGAGATCGTTGCCCACGCCGATGCCGGTCACGAAGACACCGAACGAGAAGACCTGTGCCGTGTGCGAGACAGCGCCGAGCTCGGCATCGATGTACTGCAGCAACTGGTAGCCGTTCATGGGCTGGTCCCAGCTGACGTTGAAGAGGTAGCCGTTGCCGCTCGCGAAATCGATCTGGACCGAGCTGGTGCTCGAGCCTGAACCGATCGAGTAGGTGGCGATGATGGCTGCTGAGGACGACGATGCGAGGCAGGCCACGGCCAGCGTGGCCGAGGCAAGGAGGGAAGGACGCATGGGTCCCTTTCAAGTTGCGCATCCGTTTCGCGCGGATGCAAGGCGAGCAACGAACCCCAGGCCCGGCGGTCGACCCGACTTGCAGGGCTGGCCTGCTCACGGTGACGCGTTCGCTGCGGATTCGCACCGCATTCCTCCGCCGGGAGGGGACGGGTCGAGCGTACCACCTCCCCCAGCGCCCGGCCGTGCAGTCGTCGGTGCTGTCACCCGGCCGAGAGCGGGGCTACAGTGCCCCGCATGTCTCAAACCGAGCAGCTGATGGCGAAGTTCCGCGAGGACTTCGAGCGCACGCGCCGCGAAATCCAGAAGGCCGTCGTGGGTCACCGTGAAGTGGTCGATGGCGTGCTCACGTGCCTGTTCGCCAACGGCCATGCGCTGCTCGAGGGCGTGCCGGGGCTGGGCAAGACCCTGCTCATCCGCAGCCTGAGCCAGGCGCTCACGCTGCAGTTCAGCCGCATCCAGTTCACGCCCGACCTGATGCCGGCCGACGTGACCGGCACCACGATCGTGGTCGAAAACGAGCGTGGCCGCGAGTTCCAGTTCCGCAAGGGACCGATCTTCAGCCAGATCGTGCTCGCTGACGAAATCAACCGCGCCACGCCCAAGACGCAGTCATCGCTGCTCGAGGCGATGCAGGAGCGCAGCGTGACGGTGGGCGGCGTGACGCATGAGCTCGAGCGGCCCTTCTTCGTGATGGCCACGCAGAACCCCGTCGAGCAGGAAGGCACCTACCCCCTGCCCGAGGCGCAGCTCGATCGCTTCTTCTTCAAGCTCGAGGTTGGCTACAGCTCGCGCGAAGAGCTCGCCGAGATCCTCAACCGCACCACGGCCGGTGCGCAGGAGCCGATCCAGAAGGTGCTCGATGCGCAGGGCATCCTGATGCACCAGAAGCTCGTGCGCGCGGTGCGGATCGACCCTCGCGTGCAGGACTACGCCGTGCGGCTCGTGCTGGCCACGCACCCCAAGGGGCAGTTCGCCACGCCCAACGTGAACCGCTTTCTGCGCTTTGGCGCCAGCCCGCGTGCCGCGCAGACGATCGTGCTGGCCGGCAAGGTGCACGCGCTGCTCGACGGCCGTCCGCAGGTCACGGTCGAGGACCTGCGCAGGGCCGCGCTGCCGGCGCTGCGGCACCGATGCTTGCTGAACTTCGAGGCCGAAGCGGAAGGCGTGCGCACCGACGAGGTCATCCAGAACATCGTCGAGACGCTTGCGCCGTAACACTTACCGCACGCCGAAGCCGCGGACCGTGCCGCCGCCGGGCACCTCGCCCAGATTGCGGCGGTACGCCGTGCCCAGGTACGAGAAACCGCTGTCGGTCGACTTGATCTCGGTGAGGAAGATGATCGCATCGCTGCCGATCTGCAGGATGAAATCACCGGTGCCGTTGGAATCGAGGTCGCGCACCTCGACCGGCGTGATCCCGCCGAAGCTCAGCGGCCAGTCGCGACCACCGTCCTCAACGATGATCTCGTTGCCGAGGTTGTCCTGCGTGACGCGCAGGTAGGAGAAGTACGGGGCATCGCGGCTGAGGTCGTGCCAGACGAGATCGCTGGCATTCTCGCCGTCCATGTCGGCCGAACCGAGCAGAGCGAACCCCGGGCCCTGGTCGGGGAGCTCCTGCTGCACCGGATCGGTGCCATCATCGGAAACCCGATAGAGGAACGTGCCGACGCCGGGCTTGCGCAGGACGAGCTCGAAGGCGTTGTCGGTGTCGATGTCAGTGATGGTGGCTTCCCAGCCGGAGAGCGTCGATGGGTCGAGCGGATCCGCGCCCTCGAGCGGGATGCGGGCTTCGTTCTCGATGGCGCCATCGGCGATGAACCACACCACGGCCTCGTCGCCATCTTGCCAGACGATGTCATCGGTCTGGCCATCGTTGAGCTTGCCGAAGGTGAGGTAGCGCAGATCGCTGTTCCAATTGCCGACTTCGCGCTGACCAGTCACCGTGAGGCCATCGCGCAGCCAGGCGCGGACCTTGTTGGTGGTGGTGTCGATGAAGAGCGGATCACCGCCGCGATCACCGTTGATGTCGGGCGCCGCGAGGTAGACCCAGCCCGGGGGAATCGTGCCGATGGGCTGTGCTTCGCTCTTGCTGCGTGCATTGCGGCCATCGGTCTGGAATCCCAACAGTTGATTGCCATGGGTCACCATGACCGTGCCGATGACGAGGCCAAAGTCGGCTTGGATCGGCGTGAGCGGAATGACGACGGTTGCCCCGCCACCGACACCGCCGGTGGGAACGCCGCCGCCGGAGGGCTGACCACCCGTGGCATCATCGGGGAACCCAGCAGCGCCGGTCGCGACAGGTTCGGGCGGCACGCCTGCGGCGATCTGCTTGTCGGTTGGGTAGTCGGGGCCCGGCACGGAGGTGCCGAAATCCCATACGAAGATGCGCGGCGCCTGGGTGGGGTACTCGCTGCCAAGCGCTGCACGGATGATGATCTCTGCACCGATGATGTCTCGACGGTGCGCCGTGCTTCGGCCAAGCGCACCATTGGCTGCCGAATCGGGCACCCAGAGATCGCTGCCTGCAAGGCTGTAGGTCCCGCCACTGCCAACCACATTGAATCCAGTACCCGAACCAACTGCACCACCTTCATAGCCGGGGCTGCCGACGATCACGCTCGGCTGATTCACGGAGCCCGCGGCCGAGACAGAGAAGCCGAAGGCGTTGTTGGGATTGGACTCTCGAGCGAACGCGCGCTCAGCCAGCGACCAGGTCGTGCCGGAGCCCGCGTAGACGTACGCGGCGCCGTTGCCGTTGAACGAATCGCCAGCCAGATCGCGGTCGTATCCCGGCGCGCCGATCGCGATCAGGGTTCCCGTGCCATCCTTCAGCAGGTCGACGCTCGCGCCGAAGGCATCGTTGGAGCTGCCATCGGCGGATCGGATCGACGTGGTCGGTTCGGTGTCGGCGACCCACGTTCCGAACGCACCCGGCCGCTCGAAGACGAAGACCGTGCCGCTGTTGGTGCTGCCCGTCGGGCCATCATGCTTGGGGCAGCCGACGACCACGGTTCCCTCGCGCACGGCGATCTGCTCGCCGAAGTTGTCGTTGGCGGCGGCGGCACTGCCAGTCGTGAGCTTGGCGACCTGGGTCCAGGTCGAACCGCTGCCTTCGAAGACGTAGGCCGAGCCCGCGTTGCTTTCCGCTGCCGGGCCCTCGCCGAGCTGCTTGCCCACGACGATCGTGCCGCTGGCAGCCTCGAAGTCAATGGCCACTTCGTAGCCGAACAGGTCCAGCGCCGCCACGTCGGCTGGCCGGAGCGCTGCATCGGGAATCGTGTACGAGGTCGTGCCATCGGACTCGATGCTGCCGAAGGTTCCTCCGGATCGCTGGTACACGAAGGCACGGCCG
The DNA here is from genome assembly GCA_030054235.1 of Bacteroidia bacterium. GTDB lineage: Bacteria > Planctomycetota > Phycisphaerae > Phycisphaerales > SM1A02 > SYIB01. The sequence goes on along the minus strand of JASGCG010000129.1, from coordinate 1,486 downwards.
CTGAAACTGGAGGCCTCGGCAGGACTGGTCCATCCCCAAGAACCGACCACGAGCGTGTCGTTCTCGAGAGCCACCGAGCAGCCGAACTGGGCGAAACCCACGACGACGAACGGACCATCAGGATCACCTGTCTCGAACGGCGGCGCCGTGATGGTTTGTGCCAGATCCCATGTCACGGTGCCCGTGCCATCGACACCACGCTCGTAGATGTAGACCTTGCCGACGCCGCTCGCTCCCCCTGAACGCGCGTTCGGTGCACCAACCGCGAGCAGCGAGGCATCCTCGTTGAAGGCGAGGCTCGCGCCCCAACTCTCGCCAGTGACGCCCACTGGAGGTTGGATGGATTGCGCAGCAACCTGCCAGCCGATCGGTGCCTGTGCGTGCGCCGCTGCGGCGATCGCGAGCGAACTCAGGGTCGTGACAATGGTTCGTGCCTTCAGCATGATGCAGGTCCTACGGGGAGAGTATCGGTTTGGTGCGTGCGGCATGCGCGAAACATGCGTGATTCCCTGAGTCTTCGTGATGGCCAGTATGCCAAAGGAAAAGGGCGGGTCGCCCCTCCGCGACCCGCCCCAACCAGGAGGTCCCGCGCGAACCGACTGCGCGGGAGATAAGTCCGTCGCTCATCCGGCGCGCCGCAGGTTCTCCGCGGGGACGCTGACCGAGATGAGTGCGCCCGGGCCGAACGGCACCTGACGCATGCTGAGCGCTCCACCGAGCCGTTCCACGATGCCGCGGCACAGGCCCATGCTGTGTCCAAGCATCACCGAGTCGGCCGACTGGGCGTCAGCTGAGTTGTCCATGACATGCACGAAGGCGCTGTGGCCATCGGCGCGCACGCACACCGAGACCTCGTGGCCTTCGATCGGATTCGCAGCCGCGGGGCCCGATGCCGCCTCGATCGCGTGGCGCACCGCACTGAAGAGCACGGTGGCAAGCGGACCGGCCGGCGTGCATCGCGCACTCGCATCGATCTCGGCGCGCAGCCGGACATCGTGCGTGGTGGCGAATGAATGCAGAAGGTCGACCACACGCAATACGCAACTGGCCAGGGACTCCTGGGCACACTCGGTACTCGCGCCGTGGTCGGCCTCCGTGGGATCAGCGAGGTCATGCCAGTGCACCTCGACGGTGCACGCCGGTGCGCGTCGCGGATCGTCCGCATCGGCGCAGGCTTCGAACGCATCCACATCGCTCGGGCGCGGCCCGAGTCGTGCGGTCCAACCGCGTGGCGTGACGCAACGGACGCCCAAGGGCGCTCCCTCCAAGCGCCCTCGGGCGTCCTGCTGCGTCGTGCCAGTGCTGCCGTGGTTGTTGGTTGAGTCGTTCATGGCAGCCTCCTGATCGTTCCCTTCGGCGGGCCACTTTCGTGGACCTGCCCGTTTTCCCGCAGATTCCCTTTCCGTCCCTCCAGCTCCCTTTCCGTCCCTCCAAGACCAAGGGTCGGATTCGGGCCGCGCGCGTGCAAGCTGCGGGGTCAAAAATG
>JASGCG010000001.1 GCA_030054235.1 Bacteroidia bacterium | reverse complement strand
ACGCGATCGACCACCCGCGGCCGACCAAAGGCGGCGTGACGATCGACAGTTCGCCGGCGATGCGCAGGGCATCGATCGCCAGCCACGCAGGGAGGCACCAGAGCGCACGGGGCACGACCGCTCCATACTCGCGCGCCAGCACATCGTCGCGCCGGGCGGACATGAGCCATGCACCGATGCATGCCGCGAGCAGTCCCACGGCACCCGTGATCGAGGCCACGAGCGTGGCCATGCGCGGCGTTTGCGGTGCGCCCTCGGCGACAAAGGTGAGGGCTCGCGCGGCACCCGCGGGACCGCTGAGGCAGGTCCACCACAGCGTGAGCGCCACGCAGCAGAGCGCCAGTCCGATCGCCACCGACCATGGATGGCGCAGGCGGAGCAAGCCTCGCACGCCCGCATCCGTGCACTCGACCAGCGTGGTCATGATCGGCGTGCCGCACTCGGGGCATCGTTCCCAGGCTGCAACTCCCTTCAGGTCATGACGGCATGATCGACAGGGCAGGTGGATCCCGATGCGCACGGACATGGAAGAAGCCTAGCGCAGCTACACTCGCCACAGCATGGCACCCGTGCAGAAGCTGCGCGACACGATCGGCACGGCGTACCTGGGCAATCGCCAGGCCGTCGATCGCCTGGTGACCTGCCTGCTCGCGCGCGGCCATGCCTTGATCGAGGATGTCCCGGGGGTGGGCAAGACCACGCTGGCCAGTGCGCTCGCGCGCAGCCTGCAGTGTTCGTTCGGGCGTGTCCAGTGCACGCCCGACCTGCTGCCGAGCGATGTCACGGGCGCGAGCGTCTTCCTGCGCGATCGCGGCCAGTTCGAGTTCCGGCCGGGCCCGGTCTTCGCCAACATCGTGCTCGCCGACGAGGTCAACCGCGCCACGCCGCGCACGCAGAGCGCCCTGCTCGAGGCGATGGGCGAGGGTTCGGTCACCGTCGAGGGGATCACCCACCGGCTGCCGCAGCCCTTCATGGTGGTGGCCACGCAGAATCCCTACGAATTCGAGGGCACCTACACGTTGCCCGAGAACCAGCTCGATCGCTTCCTCATGCGCGTCACGCTCGGCTACCCGAGCCCCGACGACGAGAGTCGCGTGATCCTGCAGCAACCCGGTCGCACGGCCCTTCCGTCGATCGAGCCGGTCATGGATGCGGCCGGCGTGCTGGCGATGCAGGACGCGGTCGATCGCATCAGGCTCGCGCAGCCGCTGGTCGACTACATCATCGCGCTCGCTTCCGCCACGCGCGAGCACGAGGAACTGCAGCTGGGCGTGAGCCCGCGCGGTGCGCTCGCGCTCGCGCAAGTCGCGCGTGCCACGGCCTACATGGACGACCGTGACTTCGTCACGCCGGAGGACATCGTCGGCAACGCCGCGGCGGTGTTCGTGCATCGCATCATGCCGCGCGGCTCGATGGAGTTCGGCGATGCGCAGGCGGCACGCCGCATCGTGCAGCACGTGCTCGAGACGGTGCCGAGCCCGGCATGACGCGCCCGGCTGGACACCGCGATGGAGCGGGCGCGCGCCGTAGTGCCGTCGTGCTCCTCTCGGGCGGGCTTGACAGCGCCGTGACTGCGGCGTGGCTTCGGCGCGAGGGCTTCGACGTTCATGCATTGAGCTTCGACTACGGGCAGCGCCACAGCGTGGAACTGCAGGCGGCGGCACGCGTGGCAAAGCAGGTCGGCGTGGTCGAGCACGTCGTGCAGCGCATCGATCTGCGGGCGTTCGGCGGCAGTGCGCTCACGTCGGACATCGCGGTGCCGAAGGATCGCTCGCCGGACCAGATGGCCGGATCGATCCCGGTCACCTACGTGCCGGCGCGCAACACGATCTTCCTGGCGTTCGCGCTCGCCTTCGCCGAGGTACGCGGGGCATTCGACCTGGGCATCGGCGTGAATGCGATCGACTACTCGGGCTACCCTGACTGCCGGCCCGAGTTCATCGCGGCGTTTGAGCGCGTGGCGAACCTGGCCACGCGCGCGGGCGTGGAGTCCGGGCACATCCGGCTGCACACGCCGCTGCAGCAGCTGAGCAAGGCGCAGATCGTGCGGCTCGGCCGCGAGCTCGGCGTGGACCTGTCGCTCACGATCTCGTGCTACGACCCCTCGGCCGACGGCGTGCCCTGCGGTCGCTGCGATGCCTGTGAGCTGCGCGCCCGCGGGTTCGCCGAGGCGGGGTGAGCCCCGCCCCGGCGGTTCGCGATCATCCGTTCCAGCTGCCGAGCAGGATGGCCAGGTCCTTGCCATCGACGATGCCGTCATCGTTCACGTCGGCGCCCGGCGCGTTCGAACCCCATGCGGCGAGCAGCACGGCAAGGTCCTGGGCGTTCACCACGCCATCGCCATTGAGATCGGATGGGTTTCCGCCGGCCCCGCCATCGGTCGGCACGGTGAGCTGGATCTTCTTGAAGCAGCAGGGATGGAAGGCGAGCGTGTGCACGCCGACCACCAGCGAGAGCTGGGTTCCTGCAGGCGCGTTGGTGACCACGGAAATGGCACCGCCGGCCGCCTCGGCATCCACGTCGATCGTGCCGCCGAGTCCGACGCCCGGCGCGACATCGATCAGGTCAGGCGTCACGTCGGCAGAGAATCCCGCCGGGATCGATGCAGGATCGATCGCCAGCGTGACCCATTCGGCGTTCCATGACTCGAGGTTCACGATGTCGAGATTGAGGCCGAACGTGCCCGAACCCGGGAGATCCACGAGATCGAGCTTCTGCACCTCGAAGCACTCGCAGTCAGGCAGCGTGATGCACACGTCGACCGTGCAGCAGGGATCGGGCGATCCCAGCTGGACGAGCGTTGCGGTGAAGCAGAGCTCGGTGCCGGGCGCTCCCTGAATCGGCAGCTGCAGCTGCAGGATGCCGTTGGGTGGGAGCGGCTGCGGCAGGAAGAACACGTTGTTGGGCGCGAAGGCAGGATCCGACAGGATGAGCATGTCGGCCTGCTGGCCCGATCCATTCACGATCGTGAAGTCCCACAGGTACGAGAAGGTCCCGTCCGAGTTGGGGACGCACGAGAGATCGTCGGTCTCGATCGAGCAGGGTTCCTCGGTGGCCCAGCAGGTGATGTCGAGGGAGCCTTGGGTGGTCTTGCTGGACGTGATGTTCATGCCAGGACCGAAAACGGTGTCCAGCTGCAGTGGATCCGCGTCGATCAGCGGGATGCCGGAGATCCCGTAATAGGAACCGACGAGCGGTTGGGCATAGAAGTCCCCCGTCAGCCAAACCTGTTCACCCAGCGCGCCATCGATGTAGTCGATGCCGCCCGATGCGTTCTGCCAGTCTGGACCGAATGCACCGAAGCTGCCCACGTCGTAGCGGACGACATTCCACGAGGCAGAGGCCGCGTCGAAACAGGCGCGCCATGCACGGCCGCGATGGGTCGCGGTGGCGGATGGGCTCACCATGGATCGCTCCGCCAGGAGCATGCAGCACTCGCGATCGAAGCTGAGGTCCGCAACCACCTGTCCCGGCGTGGTCGACAGGGGCAGCGTCAGTTCAATCCGACGCGTGCCGGGCACGAACACGCCGATGGGGTCGACTTCGACGGACCAGATGGTCTGGCCTGTGGTCGAGGGGTTCTCCCACACCGAGTAGTAGAGACGATCACCGGCCATCTTCACGGCGTAGGGTGCATTGCCGAAGCCCACGAATCCGGCAGGTTCGCTCGACGCACCGCCTGGGTTCGGACCTTCGGCGATTGCGTTGCCGTTGCCTGTCGATGATTCAGCCTCGATCGAGTCCGACTGGTGGTCGTACGCGCTGATCGCTCCGGTGGTCGCGTTGATCGAGTAGATGCGTCCATCCTCGAGGTTGGTCGCGAAGAGGCAATCGCGCTCACAGTCGAAGTCAAGGTTGCCGAGTCCCACGGCGCTGCCGGAGCCGGCGGCCTGCGGGAGCGTTCGCCACAGGGCCGGTGCTCCGGTCGTGCCGTCGATGCGGTAGATGGCACCACGGCCGTCGCCGGCCGGAGAAACCCCCAGCGAGCCGAGGAGGTCGTTGGAGTACGCAACGGTGTGTGAGACGAAGATGTTGCCCTGGCCATCGAAGGCGACACCGAAGATGCTTCCGAGCGTGGCGAGATCCCATTGCGGGTGCGAGTAGAGCTGCGGGTTCCAGAGCAGGCCGGAACCAACGGTGGGCGCGAGGGCTTGATCGCCAGTGTCGACGAGCCGAAGGACACCGATGTTCCCGGCCGGCGAATCCTCGCGACCAAAGGTCACCGCCGTGACCTGCCCGGGCGCGAAGGGCTGCGGCAGCCCGTCCACGAGCGGCGGGCGTGCACCGCAGCACTCGCGGCATTCCGGCGCGGTGAGGCCCTTGTCCTTCGGGCAGGGCTGGCCGGTGCAGGTGAACGACACCTGTCCAGCACCAAGCGGCTCGTTGGTACGGATCATGATGCGGATCATGTAGGTCCGGTCGCACGACATCTCGCAGCGGACCAGGGACTGCTTGCCGCAGCTGTCGTCGTTGCAGCAGCGGATGGGCACCTGCGAATCAGGGCATGCGCATGCGCTCGGTTCGTAGACGGCGATGATGGTGTTCAGCGTGGTGAGGCCGCAGGTGCTGATCTCGACGATCCCGTTGCATTCCGAGCGGTAGCAGACCCAGAGGTCGTGGACTGAATCGACCGGCTGCGTCACGCACGGTGCGCCGAGCACGCCGCCCGTCGCCTGCGATCCGGCGAAGTCGAAGTTCACGATCGCATCACCTGATGCCTGGAATGGCACTGAGCAATCGTCGGTGGCTTGAGGGGCGGCATGGACAGCGGCGGTGAGCAGGCTCAGCGCCGCGACGACGATTGCGCGGATCTTCATGGTGTCGGTCTCCGTGGCACGTTCAGGACAGGGGATCGCTGCGCCACACCACCCGACGACAGGTGCCTCACCTTGTCACACGTTTGCGTGGATGCTCTGGCGAGCGAGGCGATTGGTGCTGATTTTGCCGTACTTGAAGGATCGATGCCCGCCCGCCGAAGCGGGGCTTCAATCTAAGCCAAGTTCTGACAAGCAGATGAGGAGCGGGCCATCACACCCCGAAGGACGTCAGCAGCACGCCGAGGTCGGCGCCATCCACCGTGCCATCATCGTTGAGATCGGCGGCGCAACCGGCGCAGTCGCCCCAGGTGGCCAACATGATGCCCAGGTCGGCGCCATCGACATCGCCGTCGCGATCGACGTCGCCGATCGGACCCTCGCACGCATCAGGAATGAGGTTGCCGTTGAGGTCGGTTGCACTTGGCGGAGCGATCACGATCGCGCTCGGGCGCGGTGCATCCGCGGGATAGATGCGATAGGTGCGCTCGGTGTAGCCATTCACGAGCGCGAAGCCGTTGACCGTCGAACTGCTGTTGGGAGCGGCCGCCAGGATTGCGCGGCCGTCACCGGCTGCACACAGCGCCACCACGCCATCCAGCAGCAGTCCGTTGTCCACGTCCCATTCGCCCAGATCGGTGCCGTCGGCGCCAAGCCTGATGATGCGATCGAGCGCCGTCGCGGCGAGCAGGATCGACCCATCGTTCATCACGAAAGCACCGGCAAGGTCCGGCACCTGTGCCGACAGGTCGGCGAGCACACGGTCCGCTCCCTGAGGCCACGCGAACGCCATGACGACGCCGTTGCTGCGGGTGGCGATGGCCTCATGGGTGCCGTCAGGCAGGGTGCGGAAGACGAGATCGCGCGCATCCTGGTCGGCGAAGGCGGGAAGCCAGCTGGCCGAGAGCGAGCCATCCGGTTCGTGAAGCGTGGTCCGCCCGTTGCGCTGCATCACGGCGATCCGTCCATCGGGCGCCACCGCAATCGAACGCAACTGGTTCGCGAAGGCCGGTCCCCAGCGCACGGGTTGGTTGGCTGGCGATGATCGATCGAGCGCCCACGCGTTCAGGCCCTCGATCGCGAGCAGCCGGCCATCGGGTGCGATGACAAGGTCCTCGACCGACGCCGAGCCCAGCGCGACGGTCCGTCGCAGCACGCCCGAGCGCGGATCGAGCTCTCGCAGGAGGGCATCGCTCCGTGAGCCGACCCAGCGCGACATCGAGCCCTGGAGCTCGAGGAAGTCCACCGTCCCGTCGCCGTCGCAGTCCTCGCACGCATCGGGCACGCCGTCACGCGATCGATCGAGGGACATGTCCGCCAGCACCGCGTCGCTGTCGGCAATGCCATCGCCGTTGCAGTCAGGCTCGCAGGACTGCAGCACGAAGTCGCCGTTGGAGTCCTTCGCAGGATCGAGCATGGCATCGATCGTGTCGGCGACGCCGTTGCCGTCGCAGTCGGGCTCGCACGAGTCCGGACGGCCGTTGGCGTTGGCATCCACGAGCGTGCCGGCTGCGATCTCCACGGGATCCGGCGTTGCATTGCCGTTGCAGTCCTGGCACGCATCGAGCAGGCCATCGCCGTTTGCATCGAGCAGGGGATCGGCCGCGATCTCGTCGGCGTCATCGAACCCGTCGTCGTCGCAGTCGCGGGCCAGGCACGCCGCCGCCGCGACGAAGGCCTTGATGGGGTCGACGGTCCCGGCGTGGAACCGAAGATCGATGTTGGAGCTCGCGCCCGACACGACGTGGCAGTAGCTCATGATCGTGCCGCGCTGCACCGTGCCCGACGCGCACGCGTCGATCGAGTAGTCGTGGGTGTGCAGCGTGCCGAGGTTGTGGCCGAATTCATGCGCGGTGACGTTGACGTCCCAGTTGCCGGGGTTGGTGGCGAAGGCATCGACGAAGCGGCCGTTGAGGTACCCGTTGACGGAATAGCCGAAGTCGGTGCAGGCGGCATTGAGCCACGCCACGCCCCCATACGGCAGGTCGCGGCGGCCCGTCAGCAGCGTGAAGAGATCACGATCGACGTCGGCGCCGTTCTCGTTCCACCAGGTCCGGAACGGCCCGAGCGGATCGGGTTGGTTGAACAGGTCGTCGGCGTCGGGCTGCAACCGCACATAGGCGAGCGCGATCGTCGTGTCGCAGTCGCGGCGGTAGATCGCCGAGACGGCACCGACGAGCGTGGCGATGTACTCGGTGGCAGCGACGCCATCGCCGCCGAAGATGCGCAGGAACTCGAAGTCGCTGTCGACGGCGAGCTCGACCACGGGCCGCGCGCCGGGCACGATCACGCCCGTGCCGGCAAGGCTGCCGTCGCCGCCGTGATGACCGGAGCACTCGGCGCCGCACGCGGGGACCTCGGGCGCGCTGGTGCCCGTGGTGCGCACAAACTCGACTGGACCGGAGCAGAGCCCGGGTGCATCGCTGCCCGAGCGTCGGAGGGTCCACGTTCCCTGGCCTGAACCAAGGTCGATCGTCGCGGCGATGCCGGTCGAACCGATGCCGACGTAGACGCTCGAGCGGGGATGGCCGATGACGGTGCCCTGCAGGTGCACCGTGTCGAGCAGCACGCCGGTCAGCGCGTGGTCACGCATGCGCTCCGCCGCGCCGACCTCGACGAAGGCATCGCGGGCGATCGCCGGCATCGGCCTGAGGTCAAGGGCGAGCATGCCGAGCGAGCCGACCGGAACATCGATCTGGAGTTCGGGGGCGCCGAGTGCTCGCTTCGTGATGGCACGGTCCGAGCGCAGGCGCTGCAGCACGGCCTGATGCAGGCCAGGCACGGGAGCAAGCCGACCATGGTCATCTGCAACGAGCCAGTTCGCGGGGGCAGAAGCCGGGCTGGTTCCGAAGACCGCCACGGCGGCAAGAAGCGCACTCAGGAGCGACATGGCCGAACGCTACGCCGGATGCGGGGCTGAGCAACGTCCGAGGTGCCAAGAAGCGTGATGTGTGGGCCAAAATCCGGGACAGAACCGGATCGCGCGGGCGCTGGACCGCATGCTCCACGCCGCCGATCGCCGCACGCACCACAGTCGCCGCAATCGTCGCGCGGGCCGATTCAGACGTCGAGGTTCTTGACCTCGAGCGCGTGCTTCTCGATGTAGGCGCGGCGCTGCTCGACATCCTCGCCCATGAGCACGTGGAAGAGGCGGTCGCACTCGGCGGCGGCCTCCATGCTCACGCGCAGGAGCGTGCGGCGCGCGGGGTCCATCGTGGTCTCCCAGAGTTGCACGGCTTCCATCTCGCCCAGCCCCTTGAAGCGCTGGACCTCGATGCCGCGGCGACCGACATCGTGCAGCGTGTGCAGGATGCCGGGAATGTTCGCGACCTCGACGAGCTCGTCCTTCGAGGGATCGGACTTGGTGTTTGCACGACCGCCACCGACGGCTTGCTTGGGCTCGCCATCGCCATCCTCGTCGGTGTCCGCGGCAGGCAGGGCATCGTCGGCCTTGGCCTTGGCGCCCTTCTCGGCGCGGAGCAGCCAGCCGTATCGCGTGGACAGCTTCTCGCCGGTCACGCTCTCTTCCTGCACCAGGCCGAAGTCGGCGATGTCGAGGCCCGACTGCGCGAGCTGGCCGAAGAGGCGCTCGAGTTCCGAGTTCTCGTGGAGCTCGCGCATGCTCTCGGCAGGGAGGCTGCGCTCCGCGGCCACGCGAGCTGCATCGGCCTCGGTCCAGCAGAGCGCGTCGCCGCCGCCCCAGCTGACGAGGTACCGCGGCAGGTGCCCCTGGCCGGTCGGGTCGTTCGCGCGCTCGGCGAGCAGCCGCGGGAAGACGATGCCGCGTCGCTTGCTCACCGTGACGAGCTCGTCGAGGCGGTGCAGCTGGCGCAGCACGCGCTGCAGGGCGTCGCCCTCGATGGTGCGATCGATCGAGCCATCGGCGCTGCGCACGACGAGCACGGCCCGCTTGAGCGCGAGGCCCGCGAGCGTGTCGCTCATCTGCTTGTCGTTGAGCACGTACTGCCCGGTCTTGCCGCGGCTGACGCGGTACAGCGGCGGCTGCGCGATGTAGATGCGGCCCTGGCGGACGAGTTCCTGCATCTGGCGGAAGAAGAACGTGAGCAGCAGCGTGCGGATGTGGCTGCCGTCGACGTCGGCGTCGGTCATGATGATGATGCGGCCGTAGCGGAGCTTGGCCGGGTCGAGTTCATCGGCGATGCCGCACTGAAGCGCCTGGATGAGGGTCTGGATCTCCTCGAAGGCGAGCACCTTGTCGAGGCGGCAGCGTTCGACGTTGAGCAGCTTGCCCCGCAACGGCAGGATCGCCTGGTGGACGTGGTCGCGGCCGCCCTTGGCGCTGCCGCCTGCGCTGTCGCCTTCGACGATGAAGATCTCGGTGCGCTCGACGTCGTTGCTCGAGCAATCGGCGAGCTTCTGCGGCAGCGCGTTGTCGCCCAGGGCGCTCTTGCGGCGGATGAGGTCGCGCGCGCGGCGGGCGGCTTCGCGCGCCTCGGCAGCGAGCACGGCGCGCTGGCAGATCTTCTTGGCTTCGGCGGGATTGCGGTCGAGCCACGCGGCGAGTTCCTCGCCCACGGCCTGGCTGACGAAGCCCTCGATCTCCTCGTTCAGGAGCTTTTCCTTCGTCTGGTTGTTGAACTGCGGGTTCGGCAGCTTGACGCTGATCACCGCGGCCAGGCCCTCGCGCAGGTCGTCGCCTGTGGGGACGAGGTCCTTGATCAGGCCCTTCTCGCGCGCGTAGCCGTTGATGACGCGGGTGAGCGCCGTCTTGAAGCCCACGACATGCGTGCCGCCGTCAGGATTGCGGATGTTGTTGCCGAAGGCGAGCAGGTTCTCGTTGGTGCCGTCGGTGTACTGGAGCGCGATGTCCGCACGCAGGCCGCGCGCCTCGTCCGCGCGCGAGATGCCGATGCAGCTCGACACCGTGGTGCGGCCGGAGTTCAGGAACTGCACGTACGCGCGGATCCCGTCCTGGTCGTGGAAGACGACATCGCGCACGCGGCCGGAGGCATCGACGCGCTCGTCGACGAGCCGGATCTTCACGCCGGGGTTGAGGTACGCGAGCTCGCGCAGGCGGAACTCCAGCGTTTCGAAGCGGAAGTTCGTGTCGGGGAAGATCTGCGTGTCGGGCAGGAAGCGGATCGTGGTGCCGCGCTCGGCGGTGGGCAGGTCGGCGCGCACCTGGTGCAAGGGGTGCGTGACCTTGCCGCGCTCGAAGCCGATGCTCCACTGCACGCCGGCCTTGCGGACGATGACCTCGGTCCACTCGCTGAGCGCGTTCACGCACTTGACGCCGACGCCGTGGAGGCCGCCGGAGACCTTGTACGCGTTGTTGTCGAACTTGCCGCCGGCGTGCACTTCGGTCAGGATCACCTCGACCGCGGGGCGGCCGTTGATCTTGGGATTCTCGTGCTTCATCGGATCGACCGGCATGCCGCGGCCGTCGTCCGAGACCGTGCAGCTGCCATCGACGCCGATGCGCACGTCGACGCTCGTCGCGAAGCCGGCCATGGCCTCGTCGATGGCGTTGTCGACGCACTCGTACACAAGGTGGTGGAGGGCGTTCAGGCCGGTGCCGCCGACGTACATCCCGGGGCGCTTGCGGATCGCCTCGAGCCCCTCGAGGACCTGGATTTCCTCGCTGGTGTACTTCTCCGGTGCGGCCGTGGTGGGATCGGTTGGGGTGGTCTGCTCGGTCATGGACCCTGCGCCTTGGGGGGCTGAATGGGGGGTGGAATGCACCCCGCCGGGGAGCCAGGAAAGTGTACCGGGAAGGGGGGTGCAGGGCATCATCGCCGAGGTGGCTCCGAGCCCGGGAAATCCGGCGCAACGTCGGTGCCCGGCCGCATGATTCCATGGGCTATTCTCTGCAGGCCTTCGCTCGTCATGGACGATGAGTCTGGGCTTGGACACGGAGGTCTGGCCATGGATCGAACGCAGCACTCGGGGATCGAAGGACGCAACCATGCAGGCGATGCCCGTGGCGCGGGCGAACCGCTCGCGCTCGATGCATCGCTGCCTCGCTACGACTTGGTGGCCGATGGCGCCGCGTCAAGCGTGGCGCGCCGATCGATCCTCTTGATGGGAATGGGCCTCTTGGCTGCCTGCACCACCGCGCCCACGACCACGAGCACCTTCCTCGTGCCCGATCCCATCTGGCCTGATCCGGTTCGGCCGAAGGGGCCGGAGCCGCGCGTGGCGACGGAGTCCGCCGCGGCAGGATCGACCTCGACCAACGTCGCGCCCGACCCCAACGCCAAGGCCGTCGATGGTGTGATCCCGCGCACCCGCTGGGCCCGCGGCACGCCTGACGCCAAGGACCTGAACAAGATGATCGTGCCGATCAAGTGGATCACGATCCACCATGATGGCCTTGATGCGCCGATGACCGAGACGGGGATGGATGCCTCGGCCGCGCGCATCGAGTGGATCCGTTGCGGCCACCGCGGCCGCGGCTTCAGCGACATCGGCTACCACTACATCATCGACCGCTCCGGTCGCGTCTGGGAAGGCCGCAACATGCGCTGGCAGGGGGCGCACGTGTCCAAGCACAACGAGCAGAACATCGGCATCCTCGTGATGGGGAACTTCGACATCCAGAAGCCATCGCAGCAACAGCTCGATGGCACGCGCCTGCACGTGCGCAAGCTGCTCGCCCAGTACAAGCTGAGCCGCGGCCGCGTGCTCACGCATCGCGAGTGGGCGGGCGCCAAGACCGCGTGCCCGGGCAAGCACCTGCAGGCCGCCGTCGACGAGGCGCGCCGCAAGAACACCTGGTGGGGCTGATTCAGTCGTTCGGCTGGTCGCGGCCTGGATCCGAGGCGGGCTCGTCCGGCAGGCCGGCGGCGCGGCGCAGGCCACGCTCGGCACGATCGTCATCCCGCTTGAGCAGCGATTCAAGCTGGTCGTCGCCGCGCTCTTGCCGTTGCACGATCTTCCATGCGAGCCATGCAACGGCAAGCATGCTGAGCGACATCAGGAGCAGCGACCAGATCATCGGTTGACCTCGTGGAACCAGGGACGTAGGGCACGATAGGCCGTACGGAAGCGTTCCAGCGGAATCGGGTTGCTGCCCGCGGGCGTGCATTCGTCCTGCTCGCGAAGGTGCCGCGTGGCGTGCGCGGCGTCCTGCCAGCACCCGGTGCCGATGCCAGCAAGCAGCGCGGCACCGTAGGCGCCACCGTCAGTGACCTGCACGGTGCTTGTGCGCACGGCAAAGGCATCGGTCAAGAGCTGTCGCCACCACGCGCTGCGAGCGCCGCCGCCCGAGAGCCGGATCGAGCGTGGCGTGAGCCCGATCGCGCGCATGGCATCCAATCCATCGACGAGACCCATGGTGATGCCCTCGACGACCGCGCGGACGAGGTGCGCGCGGGTGTGTGCCGGCGTGAGTCCGAGGAGCGCCCCGCGCGCGTGCGGATCGGCATGCGGCGAGCGCTCGCCGCTCAGGTACGGCAGGAAGACCAGCCCATCCGCGCCGGGTGCGACCGAGGCCGCAAGCTCCAGCATGCGTGGGTACGCATCGACCCCATCCTGCGCCGCTGCGCTCGCAAGGTCGGGCGTGAGTGCACTGCGTGCCCACTGCAGGCTGCCGCCCGCACTCAGCATGACGCCCATCAGGTGCCAGCGACCTGGGATCGCGTGGCAGAACGCGTGAAGGTTGCCATCGGGGCTTGCGCGCCAACGATCGCCTGCGGCGAAGACCACGCCGCTGGTGCCGATCGTGCAGCTCACCTGGCCATCATCGATGATGCCTGTGCCCAGGGCCTGCGCAGCCTGGTCGCCGGCACCGGCCACGACCGGCAGCCCGGCGGGGAGCCCGGTGGCCGCCGCCGCCGCCGCGCTCAACTGCGCGCAGGGTTCGTGCGATTCGTGCAGCGTGCCGAGTCGATCCATCGAGAGCCCCAAGTCGCGGCACATCGGCTCGCTCCAACGGCGGTTCGCGCAGTCGAGGAGGAGCATGCCGCTGGCATCGCTCACGTCGGTGGCAGCGGTGCCCGTGAGCGCGAGGCGAACATCATCCTTGGGCAGCAGGACATGGCGCGCCGCACGCGCGATCGATGGCTCGTGCTCCACGACCCACGCCCACTTGGGCGCCGTGAAGCCCGGCAGCAGGCGGTTGCCGGTGCGCGCGATGAGTTCAGCCGTGCCGATCGAGCGCTCGAGCCGCTCGCACTGCGGCGCGCTGCGCTGGTCGTTCCACATGATCGCGGGCGCAAGGGGCTCGCCATCGTCACCGGCCAGGCACAGGCCGTGCATCTGCCCGGTGAGGCCGATCGCCTGCACGCCCGTCGCGCGTGGATGGGCGGCGAGCTCGCGCAGGACCTCGATCGCCGCGCGGCGCCAGATCCGTGGATCGGTCTGCGCCCAGCCGGCGCGCGGCGTCTCGAAGGTGTACTCGCGCGTGGCCGAGGCGACGACGGCACCATTGGGCGCCACGAGCAGCGCCTTCATCGAGCTGGTGCCGACATCGAGTCCGATCAGCATGCCACCGCACTCTAGCGGCGCTCAACGCCGGATGACGCTTGCGGGATCGGCGATCAGGTCATGCATCGCCACGACCTTGATCGCCGGGGAGAGCCTGAAGCCGCGGTCGACCGGCGACACCACCGTGATGCCATCGAGTCCAAGTGCTTCGATGGCACTGCGCATGGATGGGGTGATGCGCGGTGCATCGGTCCGCTTGACTTCGACGCCCCAGCGCTTGCCCTTGGCCAGCAGCACGAGGTCGACCTCGGCACCCTGATGCGTCGACCACCATGCGGCTCCTGCATGCGGCACGCGGCCGAGGATCTCCTCGATGGCCAGCGATTCCCAGCTCGGACCGCAGACCGGTGAACCCAGCATCTGCTTGGTGGTCTCGATCCCAAGCAAGCTGTGTAGCAGCCCGGTGTCGCGGAGGTAGATCCTTGGGCTCTTGACCTGCCGCTTGGCGAGATTCTCGTGCCACGGTTGAAGCAGCCGGATCACCATGAGGCCCGCGAGCAGGTTGATGTGGTGACGCAAGGTGGGGACGGTGATGCCGAGCGACCCAGCCACCGAGCTGAGGTTGATGACTTGGCCGTGGTGATGAGCCAGCATGGTCCAGAGCCGGTGAGCCAGCGGCGACGGCAGCCTGCTGTCGTAGGAGCGCAGATCGCGTTCGATGATGGTGGCGATGAAGTCACGGCGCCATGCCGCGCTGTCGCCTTGCGAGCGCGCCAGGAACGAGCGGGGGAAGCCGCCCCGGAGCCAGCGTCGCCCGAGCTTGGCCTGCCCGCACTCTTCGAGCGTGAGGGGACCGAGCTCGATGAGTTCGACTCGTCCGGCGAGGGACTCCGACGACTGCCGGAGCATGTGGGGCGAGGCGCTGCCCAGGACGAGGAATCGCGTCCTGAGCGGTCGCCTGTCGGCCAGGACGCGGAGCACGGGAAAGAGGTCCGGCCGGCGCTGCACCTCGTCGATGACGACGGTGCCTCGCAGGTTGCCGAGCGCGGTCATCGGCTCGGCAAGGCGTGCAAGGTCGGCGGGCGACTCAAGATCGAAGTAGGCCTCGCTGCCGACGTCGACGAAGGAGCGGGCAAGCGTGGTCTTGCCGCACTGGCGGGGACCCAGCAGCAGGGCGACTGGCGATCGCCGCATGGCGCGGGTGATGGCGGCACGGGCTTCGTCGCGGCGGAGCATGCCCAGAAACTACCATGAAATTCGGATTGTACGGTATTCAAAATTCATGGTGTTCAAGATCCCTCACCGGGCCACGATGCGCTCGGCCACGAGCATCGCGGCGCCGTCCGGGCCGACCGTCGCGACGGTGCCCTCGACGACCACGCGCGCGCCGGGCTTGAGCCCTCCTTGGCCGAGCAGCGTGTGGGGAATGGGTGCACCGTCGGCTCCGTTCGCCACGACCGCGATCGACATCCTGCGCAGGTTCTCGCGCGGCTCGCAACAGAAGTCCCACGGGGTCGCGCAGTGGTCATCGCCGGGCTCGTCCTCGCCGCAGAGTTTCACGCTCGGATCGACGATCGTGACCATGGCCCGGTCAGCGAGGAAGGGATCCTTGCTGCCACCGATGCGACCAACCACGATCACGCGGTCGCCTTGCTTGGCCGATGCCTTCATGGCCCCCACGCCGACTGGCTCCGCCGCTGGGTCGCCGGAGAAGAGCGCTGCAGGGAATGTGCCCTCGGGAGCTGCAGGCGCGGTGGGTGCGGCGTGGTCATGTCCGTGCCGCGTGTGGCTGTGGTCATGGTCGCCACTCTGGCCACCGCAGGCTGCAAGGAAGAGGACGGAGGAGGCGAGCATGAGTGCGTTGAGTCGATGCATGGTTGGATCCTTCTGTGGTGATTCAAGAGTGGCGAGTCATGTCGTCCGCAGCGCCTCGGGCGTCGGCAGCCCGATCCAGCGCCAGGTGCTGAGGAAGGCCGCGACGATCGCGACGACGAAACCCGTCACGGCGGCCAGGAGCGTGGCACGTGCATCGAACTGCAAGGCGAACGTGCCCATGCTGAACTCGACAAGCATGCCGCCGAAGAGCCACTGCGCCAGCAGGCCGCCGACAGCGGCACCGCTGACCGCCACGATCGTGCACTGCAGGAGGACATCGAGGATGACCGCATGGCGCGGGTACCCGAGCGTTTCCAGCACCGCGTTCTCGCGCACGCGCTCACTGAAGGCAGCGGCCAGTGCGCTCGCGCCGCCGAGCGCGGCGGCGAGCGCCATGAGCGTGGCCACGACCGCCACGAGCACACGCACCGGTGCGAAGAACGCAAGCAGCGACGCGTAGTAGTCGCGTTCGGCCAGGACGGCGAGCTCAAGATCGAGCCGCGAGAGCGTGAAGGCTTGCACGTCGCCGATCGTCGCGCGGTCGAGGTCGACGATCACGCACGAGATCGTCTCGCGCCGCATCAGCGTGGTGAGGTCTTCCAGCGGCATCCACCACTCGCCGTCGATCGTCGATCCCGGCGCCTGCATGGTGCCCACGATCGTGAGCGGTGCGCCGGCCAGCACGACACGACTGCCGATGGCAGCCGCTGGATCCACGCCGAGCCTGCGCATGGCGCTCGAACCGACCAGCACTTCGCCGGCGCCGCGTTCGGGCCAGCGCCCGCCGGTGAGCTGCACGTTGGGGTGGACCAGGAGCGCTGCCGGACCGACGCCGCGCACCAGACCGTTGTCGCTCGCGGCCTCGGCGCCATCCACGGCGATCGGCAGCGCCACGTGCGTCTCGGCGCTCACGTGCTCCATGCCTGCCGTCCGTCGTATGCCCTGCACGCTCGCCGACAGCACGCCCGGCACACGCGCGCCGATCTCGCTGCGCTCGAGCGATTCCTCGCTGCCTGCACCCATGACGATCACGCGCGAAGGCGAGGCCGTCGATCCAAGCGCTGACTCCATGCCGCCCAGGAACGCCGATGCCGTCGCGATGAGCGCGCCCGCCACCAACGATCCCATGAGTGCGAGCACGGTCCGCCCGCGCCCACGCGTGAGCCCGCGCAGCGAGTACTCCATCGGGAGCATCGTCATGATGCACCCCGCAGGAGATCGACCAGCCGCGCGCGCGACGCCGACCATGCTGGAATCGCCGTGGCCAGCAGTCCTGCCGCAAGCGCCACCGCAGCGGCAACGATGAAGATCGCAGGATCCAGCCGCGGCGTGATCGAGACGCCTTCCATGGTGAACGCCAGTCCGGCACGCGCGAGCCCGAACCAGGCCAGGCCCGCGCCCAGAAGGCCCCCGAGCCCGCCGACGAGTGCGCCCTCGGCAAGCACGATGGCGCTGATGCCGCCGTCGGTGAAGCCCAACGTGCGCAGGACCGCGAACTCGCGCGAGCGATGCCGCGTGACGTTGACCATCGTCGTGGCGAGGAGGCCGAAGGCAGCGAGCACCGCACCGATGCCGATGATCGAACTGAAGCCTGCGAGCGCGACCACATCACGCGCGGCGCGGGCCACGAACGCCGTCTGCGGGCGAGTCGCGGTGGGGGCCTCGTCCGCCTTGAACCGTTCGTCGATGGTCCGCGCCACGTCCTCGAGCCGCGCTGGGTCGCTCACGGTCACGTCGAACTGCGTCACGATGCCGCCAGTTCCCCCGCGCGCGGCCCGCTCCTGCAGGTAGGCCAGGTGCGTGAGCGCGCTGTTGCGCCACTGCGGATCATCGCTCTCGAGGATGCCATCGACCACGACATCGATGCCCGCGGCCGTCAGGGATGACCCCACGCGCAGGCCGCGCCGAGCCGCGAGTTCGCGCCCGACCAAGGCGCCATTGCCGTGGCCGGCCCAAGCGTCGATCGAGCCGGCTGCAAGTCGGGGCGCCATCGCGCGCAGGTCATCGACCGGCACACCACGGAAGGTCACCACATCAAGCGAGGCGCGGCAATTGGAGACGACGATCTTCACGGGCATGACGGCCGCCACGCCGGGCAGCTCGGCGATCTGGCGGTCGTACCGCTGCGGCAGCGCGCTCGCGAAGGGACAGAACCGGTTCTCGCGGTACACGATCAGCCGTGTCTCGCCCGCGCGAGTGGTCGTGGCGTCGCGCACGCCAAGATCGATGCACGCGATCGCCGCGGCGAGCGACGTGGTCAGGGCGACACCGGCGACCAAGGCCACGGTGCGAAATCGCTGGCGGCGCGCGCTGCGAAGCGCGTAGCGGATCCTGCTCAGGAGTGCGCTCATCGTGCCACCTCCACGGTGGCGAGCCGGCCCTTTTCGAGGCGGACGGTGCGCTCTGCGCGCCGGGCGATGGCCTCGTCATGCGTGACCATGACGATCGTCTGGCCACGCTCGCGATGGAGCCGGCCGAAGAGGTCCATGACCGCATCGGCGTTGGTGCGGTCGAGATCGCCTGTCGGTTCATCGGCCAGCAGCAGCGTGGGTTGCGTCACCAGCGCGCGGGCGATCGCGACGCGCTGTTCCTGGCCGCCTGAGAGTTGGCGGGGCAGGTGACCATGGCGGGTCGCCAGGTCGACGGACTCGAGCGCCTCGACGACGCGTCGGTGCCGCTCGGCGGCGGTGAGGTCGTGCAGCAGCAGCGGAAGTTCGACGTTCTCGTACGCCGAGAGCACGGGAACGAGGTTGTAGAGCTGGAACACGTAGCCCACGTGGCGCGATCGCCAGAGCGCGAGCTGGTTGCGGTCGAGTTGCGCCAGATCCGTCCCGTCCACGAGCAGCTCGCCCGAGCTGGCTCGGTCGATGCCCGCGAGAAGGTTGAGCAGCGTGGTCTTGCCGCTGCCGCTTGGACCCATGAGCGCGGTGTAGGACCCGCGATCGATCGACAGGTCGAGTCGGTCGAGGACGTGCACGGCCTCACCGCCGCGCTGGTAATCCTTGCAAAGCGATCGGCACTCGATGAGGCTCATGGCGTTTCCTCCTTGGGAGCGATGCGCGTGCCGTCAGGCAGCGCGGCATGCGATGGATGCACGAGCACCTCGCCTGGGCGGATCCCGTCTGCGGCGATGATCCACCCATCGCCCGTGTCGGTGGCCTCGCCGAGGTCGACGCGGCGCAGGAAGCCGGCATCCATCACCAGGACGGTGGAGCGTGAGCCATCGCGTACGACCCAGTCGGCAGGCACCACCACCTGCGTGCGTGCTGAGCCGGCGCTCGAACCCGGCACCATGATCCGCACGCGCGTGAGCGTGTCCGGGCGCAGCAGGCCGTCGGCATCATCGAGGCCGATCTTGACCTGCAGCGTGTTCTTTGCGATGTCGGCCCTGAAACCACCCACGAGCACCGTGCCGCGGAAGGTCCGCCCCTTGAAGGCATCGACCGTGACTTCGGCGAGCTGGCCAGGAAGCACGCTGCCGGCATCGGCGAGCGGTACGTCGCAGCGCACTTGCACCATGGCGGGATCGAAGAGCGCGAACATGGCACCTTCGTTCTCCATGTCGCTCCCGATGCGCTCGCCCGGCTCGACGCGGCGCTCGAAGATCACGCCATCGACCGGTGCGATCACGCTGCAGCGTTCGACGTCGAGTGCGGCACGTTCCCAGGCGCCCCGCGCCATGAGTTCCGCGCCCTCGGCACGTGCGAGTTGCGCTGCCGCCAGGTCGACGTCGACCTGCGCGGCCTCGCCGACGCTGAGTCGCGCGTCCGCAAGCGTGTGCTGCAGGCGTGCCTGCACGGTCTCGGCCCGCGCCATCGCATAAGCGCCCGCTGTCTGCTGCTCGGCTTCCTCGAAGGGCCGCGCATCGATCGTGGCGAGCACCTGTCCGGCCTTCACGGCATCGCCCTCGATCGCCCTGACCGAGGTGACCGTGCCATCGACGAGGCCCGGGACCAGGGTGGCGTAGGGGCGAGCCTCGATCCAGCCCGGCGCCTGCACGATGCTGCCAGCGAAGGACGAACCGAGTTCGCGCGCCACGGCCCGCGTGATGGCGACCGGCTGCGGCCGGCCGAACCAGAACACGATGAGCGCGAAGGCGCCGGCGATCGCGCCACTCCAGACGCCGAAGGCGAAGAGTCGCGTTGCGCGTCGGTTTGGCGGTGGAATCATGGTGGGCTGCATCATGCTCGGCTCCTGCGTCGATGTGGTGATCGGGTC
The DNA here is from genome assembly GCA_030054235.1 of Bacteroidia bacterium. GTDB lineage: Bacteria > Planctomycetota > Phycisphaerae > Phycisphaerales > SM1A02 > SYIB01. The sequence goes on along the minus strand of JASGCG010000001.1, from coordinate 6,745 downwards.
GGTCATCGCTCGGCCCTCCGCCCGCCGTCCTGCGCCAGGTCAAGCCCCGCACTGGCGGCGACCCGCTCGGCGGCGGCGATGCAGGCGTTGGCATGCGCCATGACTGCCTCGCTCTCGGCATCGAGGCAGGCCATGCGCACCTGGTCGCGCTCCTTGGTGGTAGCCGCACCGCGCTGGGCGAGCGTGCGCAGCCGTTCATGCTGGGTCCGCGCGGCGGCGAGCGTGGTGCGCTCGAGCGCCTCGGCCGCCACGCGGGCGGATGACTCGCGGTCGAGCGCATCGGCGAGCCGGACATGCGCCTGTTGCAGAGCTGCCTCGGCACGAAGCGCTGCCGACTCGTCCATGAGCGCGGCGCGTTGTTCACGCGTGGCGCCCTCGGCACCGATCGGCAGCGCGAACTGCAGCACGATGGGGATCGCCTTCATGTCTTCTTCGTCCTGCATGTAGCCGGTGCCGAGGTTGGCGTTCTGCGTCAACCCCGAGCGGACGAGCTCGGCCTCGATGCGCGTCGCGGCCGCGAGTGCAACGGCCATGCGGGCCGCGGGTGTCACGGCACTGTTGCCGATCAGGCCGGCGTCCGGCCATGGCGGCAGTTCCGGACGAGCCACGGCCCACTCGACATCCTGCCGGGCACAACCCATCGCGGCGGCGAGTGCGCGCACCGCCGTGGTGTGCGCGGACCGCGCCTGCTCGAGTTGAGCACGCGCGGAAGCCAGCATCGCCGCACCGGCCTGGTCACGGCGGACGGATGCAAGGCCCTTCGAGGCGAGCGCGCTCTCGCGATCGGCCTCGGTCTGGGCGAGAGCGAAGCGAGCCTCTGCCAGGTGCAGGGACTCCTGCGCACGCCAGGCCATCGCATGGCGCTCGCGCACCGAGGCCGAGAGCATCGTTGCAGCATCGATGGCTGACAGATGCATGGCCTGGGCCCGCAGGCTGGCGATCTCCATCCGATCGCCGCGAGTGACGAGATCGGTCAGCGATGCGGTGAGCAGTGCCAGGATCGGTACGGTGGCCGTGTCGGTGAGGGGCACGCCGATCTCGAGCATGACCATCGGCGTGGGGCCGAGCGCCACGGCATCGACCGCGAGAGCAGCCTCGTGCGCGGCGAGCACATCGGCGCGGAAGGATGGATTGCTGGAGAGTGCGGCCGCCACGGCGGCGTCGGCCGTCAGGGCGCGGTCGGTCGGTGGTGCGCCGGCGGGAGCGGGGAGCGGGTTCGCGCCGCCATCGAGCGCAGCGCGTGCGAGATCCCTCTCAAGCGTGTCGCGCGATGCGTCGTGATGGTCGGTCGAGGTGCAGGCTGCGGCCAGGAAGGCGGCCAGAACGAAGGCCAGGAGAGCGGCGGCAGCCCGAAACAGGGGCTTCGGCATGGTGATCCTTGGTGATGATGGATGCGAGAAAGCACCGCGGACCCGATGAGGGGTGCGGCAACGATCAGCGTCACGTCACACGGTCAGGATGCAGACCAGCGGCCGGAATCGGCCCGGCGGCGGGTGCCACACGGTGCCATGTTCGATCGATCGATCGATCGATGGCAGGGCGATGCTCGGCACATGAAGCAGCAGGGTGCCGAGGTGATCGAGGTGGAGGTCGAAGAGCGACGACGGCAGGTCGTCGGCGGATGGGGCAAGGCCCTTGTCGCAGCAGCCGGCGCACCGGTTGGAGTCGGCCGGCGGTCGTTCGTCTTCACTGCGCTCGTCCGGACCCGTGCAGCAGTTATCGCAGCAGGGATCGACCGGCTCTGTCGGCGCGCAGCATGACGGGATCGACTGCAGGCCCATGGCAGCGCCGACAGCGCGCCACTGGCAGCAGCACATCGCGATCCACATCGCGAGCAGATGGACGGTCACGCCTCGCACGGAGTGAGTGTATGGTGCCGCCCCCCGAAGGCAAGGATCGCCATCGGACTTCCGCCACGGTCGGCTGCCGCAGAAACCCGCCTGATCGACCGGAGACCCAGCATGACTCGTTGCCTTGCGCTCTTGGCTGCCTTGCTCGCAGCACCCCTCGCCTTCGCCGATGCGCTTGCCCTGGTGCAGGCCCAGCCCACGCCCCCGCAGTCCGAGGTGAAGCTCTCCAACGGAGAGACCCTCAAGGGCGAAGTCACCAAGCAGGATGCCAACGGCATCGTGCTCAAGCACCCGGTGCTGGGCGACATCGCGCTTCGACCCGACCAGTTCACCGAGGTGAAGGCGATCGCACCGCCGGCACCGGCCTCGCCCTGGAAGTCCTACGTGAACGCCTCGGTCTCGGGCGTGCAGTCGACCAACGACACCCTGGACGTGCGGCTCGCGGGCGGCACGCTCTACAAGGAAGACGGCTGGCTCTTCCAGGTCGATGCGCAGTGGTACTACCGATCCAACAACGGCGAGGCGCAGGACAACAACGCGCTCGCCACGCAGATCCTCGAGCGTGACCTCGGCGAGAGCCGCTGGACGATCTTCGAGAAGGCGCAGTTCGAGTACGACGAGTTCCAGTCGTGGAAGCAGCGCTACAGCATCTTCGGCGGGGTCGGCTACCGGCTCTACACCGAGAAGCCGCTCGAACTCACGCCCCGCATCGGTTTCGGTGCCACGCGTGAAGAAGGGACGAGCGATCGCTGGTATCCGAGCTTCCTGGCCTCGTTCGAAGGCCTGTGGACGATCAATGACGAGCAGCGCGTGAAGTTCGGCGGCCAGTACGTGCCCGACGTCGCGAACTTCCAGGAGTTCTACTTCATCAACGTGTACGCCGACTTCATCTGGGACATCCCCAACACCGACAACCTCTCGTTCATCGCTGGCGTCCGTGACGAGTACAACTCGAGCGCGACCGACGGCACGGCGAAGAACGAGCTCCGGTACTACGCCGGCATCCAGTTCAACTTCTGAGCCCGGCCTCCGGCCTTCGTCGATCCGCGCCCCGCCCTCGCCGGCGGGGCGCTGTCGTGATGGTGTGCCACGCGACTGCACCGTACGCTGCCTGCGTGCTGCCCGACCACCAGATGGATGCCATCCGCTTCGAGGAGTTCTGCAACGATCTCCTCCGCCCGCTCGCCGCGCCCCGTCGCGAGGCGTTGCGCGTCGAGGTCGCCCACTTCGCCGAGCGTGTGGCGCCGAACGTGGCGCAGCGCGCCCGTCGGACCAGGGTCGAACCGGGCTACCGGTGGGGCCCGATCTGGTCGACCGCTTGGTTCCGCGTGCAGGGGACGATGCCGCGCGACTTTGCCGGCGAGCGTGTGCTCCTGCGCTTTTCCAGCGGCACCGAGGCGTGCGTCTGGGTCGACGGCGTGCCGCACGCGGGCCTCGATCCGTACCACGACACCGCACCGATCGCACCGCTCGTGTGGAACGACCGTGCTCGCGGCCGTGCGGGCCAGCGTGTCGACCTGTGGATCGAAGCCGCGTGCAATCTCCCGCTGGGGGCGACGACGTTCTGGTGGGACCAGCCCGAGGTCCGTGCGCGCTGGAGCGAGCGCAAGCCCGGGCGGCTCGAGTGCGCCGAGCTCGTCGTGCTTGACGAAGGCCTGTGGCAGTTCGCCGAGCGCTTCGATCTCCTGCGCCGCTGCCTGTGGAACGGGAGCGCCGAGGACCCGCGCACCAATGACCTGCGCAGCGGCCTGGGTGCCATCGTGCGTGCGATCCCCGCAGCGACCATCTCGCGATCGGTGGTGCTGGCCCAGGCACCGGCGCTCGAGGCGCTGCTGAAGGGTTCTGCCGATCCGCTGCATGCCATCACGTGCGTGCCGATCGGTCACGCACACATCGACACGGCCTGGCTCTGGAGGATCGACGAGACGCGTCGCAAGTGCGTGCGCACCTTCGCGACGGCGCTTCGATCGATCGAGCGTTTCCCGGGCTTCACGTTCCTCTGCAGTCAGGCGGCGCAGTACCGCATGGTGCAGGAGGAGAGCCCCGCGCTGTTCGACCAGGTCCGCAAGGCCGTGAAGGCTGGACGCTGGGAGCCCAACGGCGCCATGTGGATCGAGCCCGACGGCACGTGCCCGAGCGGCGAGAGCTTCATCCGCCAGATCGTGCATGGCACCGGCTGGTGGCGCGAGCAGTTCGGGGCCGCCGCACCGCAGCGGTTCCTCTACCTGCCCGACACGTTCGGATTCCCTGCGTGCCTGCCGCAGATCATCGCGCTTGCGGGGCTCGATACCTTCATCACCAACAAGATGATCTGGAGCGGTACCAACCGCTTCCCGCATGTGACGTTCCGATGGCGCGGGCTCGACGGCACCGAGGTGCTCAGCCACTTCACGCCGGGCCACAACTACAACAGCGAGTTCCTCCCGAACGATCTCGTGGCGGGCGCGCGCAACATCGAGCGCCAGGATCGAGGGCGTGTGCGCGCCTACCTGCAGCCGTACGGCTGGGGCGATGGCGGCGGCGGGCCCGATCCGTCGCAGATCGAGCGTGCGGCGAATGCGCGGCGATCGCAGGGGCTTCCAGCGTGCGAGCCGATGAAGGCAGGGGACCTGTGCGGCGAGTTGCACCGGCAGGCGCGCGCGAGCGAGCGCCGGGGCGAGCCGCTGCCGGTCTGGGACGGCGAGCTCTACCTCGAAGCGCACCGCGGCACCTACACCAGCCAGCGCTGGATCAAGCGGGCGAACCGGCGTGGCGAGCGCCTGCTGCGCCAGGTCGAGATGCTTGCCGTGATCGCGCCGATGCCCCGCGCCGAGGAGCGCGCGCTGCTCGCCGAGCTCGACGGACTCTGGAAGACCGTGCTGCTGCACCAGTTCCACGACATCCTGCCGGGTTCGAGCATCAAGGCCGTGTACGACGATGCGCGCATCGCCATGGGTGCGGCGCTCAAGCGGCTCGAGGCCCTGCGTGACGATGGCCTCGCCCGCATCCGCGCGCGCGTTCCTGCCGCCGGCGAGGTCGTCTTCAATCCGGCGAGCACCGCGATCGAGCTCGAACCGGCCGGACCCGCCGGCATAGATGAGCCTCGCCTGCAGGAGATCCCCGAGTGCGGCGTGTCGACCGTGCGTCGCCCGAAGCCCGCTCGCGCCAAGGCCACGCGGACCACGCTCGCGCTCGGCCACGACGTTGCGGAGTTCGATGCGCAAGGCCGCGTGAGCTGGATCGAGCGCGACGGCATCTCCTGCACCGCTCGCGATGGCCACGGCCTCAACGAGCTGGCCCTCTACGAGGATCGGCCGCGTCGCTGGGAAGCGTGGGATACCGACCGTGAGCATGCCGAGAAGCCGATCCCGATCACCGGGCGCCCGACGATCACGCCGATCGTGCGTGGTGGCGTGCCCATGCTGCGCATCGAGCGCGCGCTCGGCCGTGCGAGCCGCATCGTGCAGACCTGCAGCCTGCGCCCCGGCGAGTCGTACCTGCGCATCCATACCCGGCTCGACTGGTGCGAGGAACGCACGGTGCTGCGAGCGCTCTTCCCCACGGCGCTCCGCAGCCGGACGGTGCGCTTCGGCACGCAGTGCGGCTGGATCGACCGCGACGCGCACGACAACACGAGTTGGCAGGCAGCGCAGTTCGAAGTGCCCGGCCACGACTGGATGCTCATCCATGATGGCCAAGACGGTGTGGCGATCCTCGACGATGGCATCTTCGGCAAGAGCGGCAAGCTCGGCTCCATGGGCCTGACGCTGGTCAAGAGTCCCAACTTCCCCGACCCCACGTGCGACCGCGGCGTGCACGAGTTCGAGTACGCGATCCTGCCGGTCGGGCAGGATGCCTCGTCGGTTTCCGTGCAGGCCGAGTGGTTCAACAATCCGCCCATCACGGTGTCGACGGGTCGCGCCGGTGCTGCCGCTGCGGGCATGCATCCGGTCGGGATCCTCGCCTTCGGCGACGGCTTGCTCGAGGTGAGCGCGATGAAGCCCGCGTCCGATGGAAGCGGCGATGTCGTGGTGCGCGTGGTCGATCACTCTGGCGCCCCGCGGCAGGTGCTGGTGTCGCCGTCGATGCCGCATGACGACGTGGTGCGCTGCGACTTCTTCGAGGCACCGCTCGCGCGTTCGAGGCTCGCGCCGTGCACGGACCGCGATGGCTGGTGGCTCGGACTGCGCGCCTTCGAGATCGCCTCGCTGCGGATCCGCCGGGCGGGGCGTCGTTAGCATGGCTGCATGACGCTCGCGACCGTCGACTGGCTCATCGTCATCGGGTTCGTCGCGGCGCTGGCGCTCTCGGCGTGGAGCATGCGTGAACATGCGCGCAGCGTCAGCGGCTTCCTGAGCGCGAACCGGCTCGCCGGCCGCTACCTGCTCACTGTCTCGTACAACATGGCGCAGGTCGGCGTGATCACGTTGGTCTGGTACTTCCAGCTCGGGTACGACGTGGGCTTCACGCAGTACTGGTGGGGCTACCTCGAGGGCCCGTCGCTGATCCTGCTGGCGATCACCGGCTGGGTCATCTACCGGTTCCGCGAGACGCGCGCGATGACCCTCGCGCAGTTCTTCGAGATGCGCTATTCCAAGCGCTTCCGCGTCTTCAGCGGCGTGGTCGCCTTCGTGAGCGGCATCCTGAACTACGCGATCTTCCCCGGCGTCACGGCGCGGTTCTTCATCGCCATGCTCGGCCTGCCGGCCGAGTTCACGGTCGCCGGCATGGCGATCGAGACCTTCCCGGCGGTGATGGGCGCGCTGCTGGCGTTCGCGGTCTTCATGGTCTTCGCCGGCGGCATGCTGGCGGTGCTCGTCACCGACTTCTTCCAGGGCGTCTTCTGCTTCTGCACCTTCGTCACGGTCTGCTACTGGGTGCTGCTCAAGTTCCCATGGCTCAAGCTCGAGGAGACG
>JASGCG010000128.1 GCA_030054235.1 Bacteroidia bacterium | reverse complement strand
GCCGATGGCGATCTGGTCCTGATCGGCCTGCACACGCCCGAGGGTGCTGACGGCGCCGCCAAGGCGCTGCGCAAGCAGCTGCCCCAACGCTCATGGACTCGACCGGTGCCCTGTGCGATGCGCTCGGCGTGTTCCGTGCGCCCGTGAACGTGTTGATCGATCGCGATGGCACCGTGCGCTACGCCGGGCTCTCGACGACCGGGCTCAAGGCTGCCATCAAGGAGCTCTGCGCCGAGAGCGCAGGCGCTCGCCAGCCGCAGCCTCGCCCGGCCATCGCCGCGGGACCAGCGCAGGCCGATCTGCCGGCGCCCAACGATGCCGTCGATGCCCGCTTCACGCAGGACCGTCGCGGCCAACAGGCGCCGACCTTCTACGTGGAGTCGTGGCTCACCCCCACGCCCGATCCGACCGGCAAGGTGCTGGTCATCGACTTCTGGGCAACTTGGTGCGCTCCCTGCGTGGCTGCGATCCCGCACATGAACGAACTGGCGCAGCACTACGGCAACCAGGTCGTGGTCGTCGGCGTGTCGAGCGAAGCGGCTGATGCATGCAAGACCGGCATGAACGCCAAGAGCCTGCGCATGAACTACGCGATCGCCAGCGACAGCTCGGGCGCCATGTCGGGCTTCTACGGCGTCAAGGGCATTCCGGCGTGCGTGGTCGTGACGAGCGATGGCGTCGTGCGGTGGCAGGGCGCTCCAAACGGGCTCACCGCCGCGCTGCTCGATCCGATCGTGAAGGCCAACAACGAGTGGTTCGCCAAGGCGATGGAATCCATGAAGGACGGCCGCTGGGCCAAGGCCTTGAAGAACGCACCGGATCGTCCGGTCAAGGGCGGGAAGTCGACCTACTGAGCGCGATCACGCCGAACGGTCGACGACCGCATCGGCCATCGTGTGCAGCAGGTCGCGCACCGGCCCGGGCGGAACGCACGCGAGCTGGCCCTTGGCCTGGTGGACGAGCCCGAGCGCCACGTTGCGCGCGGCCTCGAGCGATCCTGACTCGACGACCTTCGCGCGAAGCCCGACCGCATCGTTGGACTGGATCAGGTCGAGCGCGCGCACGCGACTGTCGGAGCATTCGCCGCGAAGGAGCTTCACGACCGGCAGCGTGAGCTTTCCCTTGGCAAGGTCACGGCCCGTCGACTTGCCGACCTCGTCATCGGTGCCCATGAGGTCGAGCACGTCGTCCTGGATCTGGAAGGCGATGCCCAGGTCCTCGCCGAAGCGGCCGAGCGCACGGCTCACCTGGTCGTTGGCACCCGCGAGCTCGGCGCCGAGTTCGCAGCTGGCCCCCACGAGCGAGGCGGTCTTGCGGCGGACGATCTCGAAGTACGTGGGTTCGTCGAGCTCCCAGTTGCCGCGGTTGGAGAGCTGAACGAGCTCGCCTTCGCAGAGCGTGTTGGTGACCTTGCCCAGCGCGAGGTTGAGGCGCGGATCGCCGAGGCTGCTGCAGAGATGGAAGGCGTTCGAGATCAGGTAGTCACCGAGCATCACCGCGGCCTCGTTGCCCGAGAGCGCGTTGATGGTGCGGCCCTTGCGGCGCAGCTCGGCCTCGTCGAGCACGTCATCGTGCACGAGCGTGGCCATGTGGATCATCTCGACGGTCGCGGCAAGCACGCGGTGCCCCGGCAGGATCCGGGCGAGCCCGGCCGGCCAGCGGTCCGTGGCGGCGGCCGACAGCAGCACCAGCATGGGACGGAGCATCTTGCCGCGGTAGTGCTCGATGTGGCGCGCCAGGGCATTCACGCACGGCTGGTCGCTTTCGAGCTGCGCATCGAAGACCGCCGTCACCTGCACGAGCTCCGAACGAATCGCCTCGGCCAGTGGTTCGGCTTGGTCGAGCTTGGCGATCATGTCGAAGCGTAGGACGCTCATGGACGCCACGCCGAGATGTAGGCGATCCAGGCCTCGCACGCCTCGCCGCGGCGGCTGGGGGTGAAGACCCCGTCGCCGGTGCCATCCTTGGCCGTGCCCTCCCAGTGCACGACCGGGTCTCGGAAGCCTGCCTCGAGCAGCAATTCCTGCAGTTCAGGCAGGGTCCACAGGCGCCAGTCGTAGGTGAAGGCCTTCTTCAGCTCGGTGCGATCCGGGAACCGGAAGTGGATGTGGTTGAGCACCTCGCCGGTGATCGGGTTGTAGACGTTCTGGTCCCACACGTAGGTGAAGCCGTCGAGGTGACGTTCTTCCTGCTGCTCGACGTAGCTGCCCGAGCCGCCGTAGGCATCGCACGCGAACATGCCACCCGGACGGATCCCCTTGTACGCCGCCTTCAAGTAGCGCAGCATGAGCTCGCGCGTCTTGAAGACGCAGTAGGAGAAGTTCATCGCGACGGTGACGTCCACGGGCGTGCGTCGCGCCGTGAGCACATCGGCCTTGGCCAGCGTGATGCGCGAGCGCTGCTCCGGCGTCAGCGTGGACTGCTGTCGCGCGCGGCCCCAGTCAAGCACGTACTGATCGAGGTCGATCCCGCAGGCACGGTTGGTGCGACGGCGCGTGACCCACTCGCGGCAGACCGCGTGCGAGGCGCAGAAGTCCTCGCGAAGCGTGGCGGGAAGCCTGCCGACTTTCTTGCGGTAGGTGGCGTCGATGAAGTCGCACTCGGCCTCGGGTTGCTGGACCGCCAGCTCGTAGAGGTGGTGCGGATCGGCCGTGCGGGCGCTGAACCACTGCTTGACGGCGCGCTGCGCGCGGGATCGAGGACGCTTGGTGGTCGTGGAAGCCATCGGGGGCGCGGAGTGTAGTGCTCCACGCCCCCGAGGCTGCATGCAGGTCGCGTCGGCTCGACGGCCGGGGTGCGATCAATAGCGGTAGTGATCAGGCTTGTACGGACCATCCTGCGGGACGCCGATGTACTCGGCCTGATCCTTGCGAAGCTCGGTGAGCTTGGCACCGAGCTGCTTCAGGTGCAGGCGGGCAACCTTCTCGTCGAGCTTCTTCGGCAGGGTGTACACCTTCTTCTCGTAGCGCTTCGCGTTCTGGAAGAGCTCGATCTGGGCGATCACCTGGTTGGTGAAGCTCGAGCTCATGACGAAGCTCGGGTGGCCGGTCGCGCAACCGAGGTTCAGCAGGCGGCCTTCGGCGAGCATGATGATGCTCTTGCCGTTGGGGAGCTTCCACTCGTCGACCTGCGGCTTGATGTTCACGCACGTCGAGCCCTTGACCTTCTTCAGGCCGGCCATGTCGATCTCGTTGTCGAAGTGGCCGATGTTGCCCACGATGGCGTTGTGCTTCATCCGCAGCATGTCCTCGGCGCGGATGATGTCCTTGTTGCCGGTCGCGGTGATGAAGATGTCGGCCGTCTCGACGACGTCCTCGAGGGTCACGACCTCGTAGCCTTCCATGCAGGCCTGCAGCGCGCAGATCGGGTCGATCTCGGCGACCTTCACGCGGCAGCCCTGGCCGCGCAGGCTCTGGCAGGAGCCCTTGCCCACGTCGCCGTAGCCGAACACCACGGCCACCTTGCCCGCGAGCATGACGTCGGTCGCACGCATGATGCCGTCGACGAGCGAGTGGCGGCAACCGTAGAGGTTGTCGAACTTGCTCTTCGTGACGGCGTCGTTCACGTTGATCGCCGGGAAGAGGAGCTGGCCGAGCTCCTGCATCTGGTAGAGGCGGTGCACGCCGGTGGTGGTCTCCTCGGTCACGCCCTGGATGTTCGGCGCGGTCTTCGTCCAGTAGCCGGGGTGCTTCTGCTGCAGCGCCGCGAGCAGGTTCAGGATGACGCCGTACTCCTCGCTGTCCTCGGTCGTTGCGGTGGGCACGCTGCCGTGCTTCTCGAACGCGAGGCCCTTGTGGATGAGCAGCGTGGCGTCGCCACCGTCATCGAGGATCATGTTCGGGCCCTTGCCGTCGGTGAAGTGCAGCGCCTGCCAGGTGCACCACCAGTACTCGTCGAGCGTCTCGCCCTTCCAGGCGAACACCGGGATGCCCTTGGGGTTCTCGGGGGTGCCGTTGGGACCAACCGCCACGGCCGCAGCAGCATGGTCCTGCGTGCTGAAGATGTTGCAGCTGCACCAACGGACCTCGGCGCCAAGCTCGACGAGGGTCTCGATCAGGACCGCCGTCTGGATGGTCATGTGCAGGCTGCCGATGATGCGGGCGCCCTTGAGCGGGAACTTGCCCTTGTACTCAGCGCGCAGCGCCATGAGGCCGGGCATTTCCACCTCGGCGAGCTCGATTTCCTTGCGGCCGAAGCGCACGGTCTCCGCGGAGAGGTCCTTGACCTTGAAGGGCAGGAACTCGGTCGTGGAGAGGGTGCTGGTGAGGAACGGGTTGGTCGTCGGCGTGGCGGTCGCAGTGGTCACGGGTGCTCCTGGGTTCGAATGATTCATCCGTCCATATGGATGAACGGATGGAGTGTAGCCCGATCGCCCCCGCCCGTCACCGTCCGGGCTAGTCTTTTTCCCAAGGAGCCTCCATGAAGACCACCGCCATCCTGTCGTTTGCCGCCATCGTCGCCTCGGCCCTCGCCTTCCGGGCGCCCGAGGCCGAGATGAAGGGCTCGCCCTACTGCCTCGCGACGTGCCCCGTGAGCGGCGAGAAACTCGGTGAGGGTGCCGTCACCATCGTCGTCGAGGATGCCTCGAACAAGGCCAACGACGGTCGCGAGATCAAGTTCTGCTGCTCGAAGTGCGCCGCGAAGTTCAAGGCCGACCAGGCGACCATCCTGAAGAAGGTCGACGAGGCCATGATCAAGGAGCAGCTGAAGTGGTACCCCGACGCGTCATGCGTGGTCATGCCCGACGACAAGCTGCCCGATCCGCGCGGCGCTGATGCGATGGAAGCCAAGAACATCGTGGTGCAGAACCAGCTCGTGCGGCTGTGCTGCGGCAAGTGCGTGAAGAAGGTCCAGGCCAACCCCGATGCGTGGGTGAAGAAGGTGCAGGAGCAGGTCATCGCGGCGCAGAAGCCCGGCTACCCGCTCGACACCTGCGTCATCAGCGGCGACAAGCTCGGCGACTCCCCCGTCGACACGGTGATCGGCAGCCGCCTCGTGCGGACCTGCTGCGGCAAGTGCGCCGCCAAGGTCAAGGCCGATCCGCAGGCTGCTTTCGCCAAGCTCGATGCAGCGAAGAAGTGAGCGCCATCCATTTCGCCTGAATCCCGCGCGGGACGCTGCATGCAGCGTCCCGCGTGTCGTTCCAGGCAGGCCGACGTCGGTGAGGTCAGTCCCAGGATGGACCGTCGTACGACGGGCCATCGTCGAACGGCTCCGGCTCGGGTGCGCGGATGATCCGCGGCTCGAGCCCCTCGGGAAGCGCATCGAGGAACAGCCGGCCGTAGCGCTTGCTCACGATGCGCGGATCGAGCACGACCACCCGGCCTGCGTCGGTCGCACTCCGGACCAGTCGACCGAAGCCCTGCTTGAAGCGCAGGATCGCGCGCGGCAGCTGGTCATCCATGAAGGCGTTGCCGCCGCGCGACTGCACGAGCTCCTGGCGCGCCTGCACGAGCGGCAGGTCGGGCACCTCGAACGGCAGGCGCGTGATGATCACGTTGC